>CANJWG010000001.1 GCA_947478365.1 Flavobacteriaceae bacterium
AAAATGCCAAAGGCCAATAAACTTTTTGTATTGAAAGTAGATACAGGTTTAGATGTAAGAACTATTGTTTCAGGAATTGCAGAGCATTTTTCTCCCGAAGAAGTCATTGGTAAACGCGTGACTGTTTTAATTAATTTAGCGCCAAGAGCCTTAAGAGGTGTCGAAAGTGAAGGTATGATTTTAATGACTAATAACGCAGAAGGCAAATTGGTTTTTGTAAATCCAGATGCTGACGGAGTGGATAATGGCGCTTTAATTAGTTAGAAAAATATTTTATGAATCTAAAAGTAATTGCTTTCGACGCTGATGACACTTTGTTTGTTAATGAACCTTATTTTCAAGAAACAGAGCAAAAATTTTGCGTGATGATGAGTGATTATTTATCAAATCAAGGCTTATCGCAAGAACTTTTTAAAACAGAAGTAGATAATCTGCATTTATATGGCTATGGCATCAAAGGCTATACTCTTTCGATGATTGAAGCGGCCATGAAAATTTCTAACAATACATTATCCGTTGAAGTGATTGGTAAAATTATTGATTTGGGAAAAGAGTTATTACAAAGACCTATCGAACTTCTGGATGGAGTAGAAGAAACGTTAAAAGCACTTCAGGGAAAATACAAATTAATTGTTGCAACCAAAGGCGATTTAAAAGACCAGCAAAGAAAACTTCATGACTCGGGTTTAGGCATTTATTTTCATCATATCGAAGTAATGGCAGATAAACAAGAAGTGAATTATGAAAAACTTTTAAAGCGATTGGAGATTGAGTCAAAAGAGTTTTTTATGATTGGGAATTCCTTGAAATCGGATGTTTTGCCAGTATTGGGTATTGGAGGTTATGCTGTTCATATCCCATTTCACACCACTTGGGAACACGAAAAAATTAGTCATAAAGTAGATCATCCTAATTTTAGAACAGTCGATAAAATAACTGATGTTTTAGAAATTTTGTTATAAAAAAAGCGACAAAATTTTCACTTTGCCGCTTTAACTTAACTACATAAAAAACTACTTGCCCAATAAAAGAATATCATTGGCAACCACTTCTGTGATATAGCGTTTGTTCCCCTCCTTGTCGTCGTAACTTCTATGTGTAAGTTTTCCTTCAATGGCAATTTCTTTACCTTTGGTTACATACTTTTCAATAATGTCGGCTACTTTCCCCCAAGCGCTTACTCGGTGCCATTGTGTATCTTCTACTTTTTCACCCTTGTCATTGGTGTAATACTCATTAGTAGCAATTGTAATATTGGCTACTTTTTTCCCTCCGTCAAACGTTTTAATTTCTGGTTCTTGACCTACGTTTCCGATTAACTGTACTTTGTTTTTCATTGCATTCATGGCTTTTAAAATTTAAATGTTATTGTTATTTTTTGTTTACCGTTGTCGGTTGAGAGTTTTTTGTTTCTCATTTCCGACGAGGCAAAGTTGTGACGACTTTCAAAAATTAATCGGTTACTAACCATTTACTTTCGGTTGTAATTGTTTGTAAACGTTTGTAAACGGAAATATTTTATTATATTTGGCTGAAATTAAAGAGATTACAATGAGCAAAGTTTGTTTGGAATGTGGAGAAAAAATTGTAGGTCGTGAGGACAAAAAGTTCTGTAGTGATGGCTGTCGCAATGCCTATAACAACAAAATAAACAAGGACAGTACTAATTATATGCGGAACATCAACAATAAGTTACGCAAAAATTATCGAATTTTGTCAAACCTCAATATAGAAGGAAAATCAAAAACTACCAAAACTAAATTGTTAAGCAAGGGTTATGATTTTGATTTTTTTACCAACATACTAAATACTGGAACAGGCAACACATATTATTTTGTGTATGACCAAGGTTATCGTTATTTGGATAACGATTTTTATATGTTAGTAAAAAAAGAACATTAATTTTATCTCTATGAGAAAAAACAATACTTCCATTTATTCCCTACTCGTTCTTTTGGCACTGCTATTCTGCATTTTTTTCTTCATGATGCCGAAAAGTTATGACCAAACTGAATCGCCTCTTTCGGAGTTTTCCACAAAAAGGGCTTTACTAACAGTAAAAGAAATTTCGAAAAAACCACATTTTGTTGGTTCTAAAAATCACGAATTTATTGCTAATTATCTTCAAAAAGAATTACAAGATTTAGGTTTAGAAACTTCCATTCAGGAAGGTTTTACCATGACCGAAAAAGGAACATTGGTAAAGGCAAAAAACATTGTGGCTACAATAAAAGGTTCCAAAAACACCAAAGCGTTATTATTGCTTTCGCATTATGATTCGGCTCCACATTCATTCTCCAAAGGCGCAAGTGACGATGCTTCAGGTAATGCCACGATACTAGAAAGTGTTCGGGCTTTTTTACATAACAAAACACCGCATAAAAACGATATTATCATTCTGTTTACTGATGCTGAAGAGTTGGGTTTAAATGGCGCAGCGCTTTTTGTGACGCAAAATAAATTAGCGAAAGGAGTTGGTTTGGCTTTGAATTTTGAAGCACGCGGGAGTTCGGGACCAAGTTATATGTTGATGGAAACTAATGATGGTAATGCCAAAATGGTCGATGCTTTCAAAGCCGGTCATGTGAGTTATCCCGTTTCTAATTCGTTGATGTACAGCATTTATAAAATGTTGCCAAACGATACCGATTTGACTGTTTTTAGAGAACAAGGAAAAATTCAGGGATTCAATTTTGCATTTATAGACAGCCATTTTAATTATCATACGGCACAAGATAAGTATGAAAATCTTGATCCAGAATCCTTGGCTCATCAGGGAAGTTATTTGTTTCCATTATTAAATTATTTTTCAAATACTGATTTAGCCGATTTAAATTCGGCCGACAATAAAGTCTATTTTAATATTCCGTTCCAATTTTTGAGTTATCCTTTTGGATGGATTTCCCCAATGCTAATTCTAGCTTTTGGCTTGTTCTTGCTGTTTGTTTTTATTGGTTTAGGCAAACGTGCATTGCATTTAGACGAAATCATCAAAGGATTTGTCCCTCTTTTTGGTTCACTTGTAACGGCTGGTTTATTGACTTATGTGGGTTGGAAATTACTGCTAAATTTTTATCCTCAATACAACGACATTCAACAAGGATTTACTTATAATGGTCATGATTATATATATGCTTTTGTGAGTTTAACAATAGCCATTTGCTTTTTGTTTTATCAAAATAAAGGCAAACGAAATCCAGAAATGAGTCAGATGGTGTCGCCATTATTTATTTGGCTGCTTATCAATCTTGGAATTGTGTTCAAATTACAAGGCGCCGGATTTTTGATTATTCCGGTTATTGCCAGTTCGATGATGTTAGGTTTTTATGTGATTACCCAAAAATCGAGTTGGATTTTGAATTGTCTTTTGGCTTTACCAACATTAATTATTTTAGTTCCGTTTATTCAAATGTTTCCAATTGGTTTAGGGTTAAAGATTTTATTTGGAAGTGCAATTCTAACGGTTATGACTTTTACATTAATGTTGCCTATTTTTGGTTCCTATGTCAAAAAAGAAATTTGGGCTATTTTTTTTATCTTTATTTCTATTGTATTCTTTATAAAGGCTCATCAAAGTTCAGGTTATACGAACAAGAAAGGAAAACCAAACAGCTTAGTGTATATTTTAGATGTCGATTCAAACAAAGCGAATTGGGCAACCTATGACACTGATCTTGACGAATGGACGAAAATATATTTAGGTGAAAAACCAAAAGTAGCAACTCCTTTAAATTCGAATAAATTGTACAGCAAATATCAATCGCAATATACTTTTATGGCAAATGCGCCACTGACTTCTATTCCAAAACCAACCATTGCGTTTCTTAGAGATGTCATTAAAGGGAATCAGCACTTATACAAAATAAAAATAACGCCAAACCGCAATGTAAATCGCTATGATATTTTCATCGCTAACGGAAGCCAAATAAATAATCTGAGAGCCAATGGGGTGAAATCAGTGGATTTTAAAAGTAATATTGCATCTAAAACTTTTGGAAAATTGTTAACCTATTATGTTGTTGGGAATATTCCATTAGAGATTGAATTCTCTACTTCAAATTCACAAAAACTTGCTTTAGATTTAGTAGAAAGTTCTTTTGATTTAATGGCAAATCCACTGCTTAAAATGACTCAAAGAAAACCCGGAATGATTCCAACGCCTTTTGTGTTGAACGATGCCGTTATTATCAAACAGAAAATAAAACCATCCCCAAAAGTTGACAAAGAAAAAGCAAGTTTCAGAAAATTTCCAACACAAAGAGACAGTATTACAGTTGAAGTTGACACTATTAAAAAATGAAGCAAATCTCTATTTTAGGTTGTGGTTGGCTGGGTATACCTTTGGCTAAATCATTGTTGGAAAAAGGATTTTCGGTAAACGGTTCAACAACTTCTTTGGAAAAAATTTCAGCGATAGAAAGTAATGGGATTCAACCCTTTCAAATTGAATTATCAGAAACCGAAATCAAAGGAGAAATCGATACTTTTCTAAAAAATTCTGAAATCCTGATTATTGACATTCCTCCAAAATTGCGGAGTGTTTTAAGCGAAAACTTTGTCAAAAAAATTCAAAATTTGATTCCGTTTATAGAAAAAGTGAAGATTAAAAAAGTTATTTTTATAAGCTCAACTTCCGTTTATAGTGATGCCTCTTCGACTGCGCTCAGGGTGACAGAATCGACAAAACCAAATCCGGAAACGGAAAGCGGAAAACAATTATTGGCTACAGAAATCCTTTTGCAAAGCAATGAAAATTTCAAAACTACTGTAGTTCGCTTTGGAGGATTGATTGGCGATGACCGCCATCCAATTCATTTTTTAGCGGGAAGAAAAAATATAGAAAACCCAGAAGCGCCAATTAATTTAATCCATCAGAAGGATTGTATCGGAATCATTGAAGCAATTATCAAACAAGAGTGTTGGAATGAAACTTTTAATGCAGTTGCGTCATTTCATCCTACACGAACGGCATATTACACTCAAAAAGCAATTGAATTAGGTTTGCTTTTGCCAGAGTTTGTTAATTCTAAAATAGCCGTTGGCAAGATTGTTTTGAGCGACAAAGTGAAAAAAGTTTTAGATTATCATTTTCAAGAACGGCCATAAATTTAAACGTTATATTTTTAAATTGCTGTATTTCTAAAGTTTTTTTAGAATAAAAATATTACATTTGTTTTCTAAAGAATTGAAAATTAGTAATAACACAATATGAGAAAATCAATTACTCTATGTAAAATAAAAAACTATTATTTAGTTTTTTTGTTTTTTTTAGCCAGTGTTGGTTTTGCACAAAGCCAATGTCCTAATTCCGATTTTGAAACAGGCACTTTATCTGGATGGAATAGTTTTACAGGAGGTTGTTGCCCAATTAACGCAAACACACCAGGTGAAGTTAGTGGGCGACATACTATAATGTCGGGTACAGGAACAGATCCAAACACTTGTAATACGGTAACATATGTAGCACCTGGCGGACTATTTTCTGCAAGGTTAGGAAATGATAATATTGGTGCTGAAGCTGAAAAATTAACTTACTCTTTGATAGTTGATGCTTCAAATTCGCTTTTTATTTATAAATATGCTGTGGTATTAGAAGACCCCGGTCATGATCCGTCAGAACAACCACGATTTCAAATTAGAGTTTTGGACGCACTTGGTAATTTGATTGATCCAATATGTGGTTTTTATTCTGTAGTGGCTAGCGGTTCAATACCAGGTTTCCAAACATGTAATGGTGATATAAGATATAAAGATTGGACAACCGTTGGCCTTGATTTATCTCCCTATATTAATAACCTCATTACAATCGAATTTTCAACTGGTGACTGTTCTCTAGGAGGACACTATGGGTATGCCTATGTAGACGCCTCATGTTCCCCCTTACAAATCAATTCTAATTTTTGTATAGGATCTTCAAATGCAATTCTTACTGCGCCTGAAGGATTTACCTATTTGTGGAATACAGGTGCAACAACACAATCTATTACTATTTCAAATCCGAACCAAAATGACACATACTCATGTACATTAACTTCAGTTACGGGATGCATTGTTACTTTAACAACTCAAATCAATTTGACTCAACCTTCTGCTTCCTTTACATTAACCAATACTTGTTATTCAAATGTTATATTTACAGACACCTCCTCAATCCCATCAGGTATAATTATAGATACTTATCTATGGGATTTTGGAGACGGTTTTACGTCTACAGTTCAAAATCCAACTCATAGCTATTCATCACCGGGAAACTATACAGTAACATATACAATTTCAAATAGTGCGGGTTGTTCCAATACAACTTCTAGTGTTGTTACAGTCTATCAAGAGCCAACAGCTTCAATATCATATGCGAATCCTTCTTTTTGTGTTTCAGATAATAATAGTTACCCTATTAACATATCTGGCACCTATTTATATACAGGTGGAACTTATAGTTCTTCTTCTAATGACCTGATTTTAGACACGAATACAGGAACTATAAGCCCTTCTAATAGTTTGCCTGGAATCTATACAGTTACCTACACCATTCCAACGAGTAATAATTGCACCGTTCCGCCTGTCACTACTAATGTTTCTATTGCAACACCTCCCACGGCCTCTATAAGTTACAATAGTAGTCCGTTTTGTTCTTCTTTAACAGGTTCTCAACCGGTAAACATAATAGGAACTGGCCTTTATAGCGGGGGGATATTCTCCTCTACAATTGGTTTAACTATTGACAATGCAACAGGTGCAATAGTGCCCTTTACTTCTACCCCGGGGAACTACATTATAAGCTATTCTATTTCTGCGATTGCTGGGTGTCCTGCTGTAATAGCAACAACCGCTATAACCATTACTGCCTCACCTACTGTAAATATAGGCTATGCCACTCCGTTTTGTTCTTCTTTAACAGGTTCTCAACCGGTAAATATAATAGGAACTGGCCTTTATAGCGGGGGGATATTCTCCACTACAATTGGTTTAACTATTGACAATGCAACAGGTGCAATAATGCCCTCTACTTCTATCCCGGGTATCTATACTATAAGCTATTCTATTTCTGCGAGTGGTGGGTGTCCTGCTGTAATAGCAACAACTTCGGCAACTATACTATCATTACCTCAAATAAATTCAATAAATCCATTATACTATTGTGATCCAAATAATGATGGTTTTGGTGTTTTTGATTTAACACAAGTTATACCGACATTAATTGGAGGAGTTGCCTACCCAGTCAGTTTCCATGAAACTTTAACTGATGCTCAAATCCATGGAACTACTATTCCAATCCCATCTAATTATTTCAACATTCATGTGGATCAACAAACAATTTATGTTAGAGTTGAGTCATTGACTTCTAATTCTTGTTTTATGGTGATTCCTTTAGACCTAATTGTCAATCCAACACCTCAAGCGGAACCAGCAGATTATCATGTTTGCGATGACAATTACGATGGTTTTGCAACTTTTGATTTAACGAGTAAAACACCGGAAGTATTAGGAACAATAAATCCAGTTACAAATTCTATAAATTATTATACAAGTTTAGCAGATGCTCAATCTAGTAGTAATCCAATAATCAACTTGACGAACTTTATAAATACTACAATAAACACCCAAACTCTTTGGATTCGGGTAGAAACTATTGCTACGGGATGTTTTGATATTGTGACACTACAATTAGTGGTAGACCCTTTGCCAAATGCCACGCAACCTAATTACCCGCCCTATACTTTATGTGATAATGACCAAACCAATTTGGGCTTTGAAACTTTTGATTTAGGCTCTAAAATCAATGGGGTTTTATTAGGACAAAATGGGATGAGCGTTAATTTCTATTTTAGCCAGGCAGATGCTTTGTCTAATAGTAACCCGTTGCCTCTTTTATATGTAAATTCCGCAATTTATGTTCAAACACTTTGGATACGTATTGAAAATGTTTTCACAGGATGTTTTGTTTTGTCGACAATGGACATAAGGATAGAGCCCTTGCCAAGCCCTATTCCTCCAAGCCCTTATACAGTTTGTGATAGTAATCAAGATGGGTTTAGTTCATTTGATTTAAACACATTAACTTCAGATATTCTTCAAGGAGCAAATTATACAATAACTTACCATGAAACTTTAACGGATGCACAATTAGGCAGCAACTCATTAGTAAGTCCTTATGATAATTTAATCCCATTTATTCAATTTATATACGCTTCTGCATTGGACAATGTGAATGGATGTAGAAGTGTTATTCCGATAGAGTTGAATGTTGAACCAAAACCAAAAATGCCAACAAACATTCCTCCTATCGTTCAATGTGATGAAGATAATAATTCTCAAGATTTTACGATGTTGTTTGATTTAACACAAATTACTCCTATTGTTTTAGCCGTTCAAGATATGGCGTCAAGTAATTATACGGTAACCTATTACGTCTCGGAAGCAGATGCAATTGCGGGATTATCACCTATTATACAAAGTACTGCTTTCACAGGTACTAACAATCAAATTATCTGGTTGAGAGTAGAAAACAACGCATCTCATTGTTTTGCTATAGGTTCATTTATGTTGTCTATAAATCGTCCTTTGCTTTTAACAACACCGCTTCCTTTAAGTATATGCGATAATGATGCCAGCCCAAATAATCTGTATACTGTATTTGATTTAACGGTTAGAAATAATGTCATAACGCAAGGTCAACCTAATATGACTGTAACTTATTACCCTAGCTATCCGGTTACTGCATCTAGTATTGCCATTGCAAATCCAACCTCATATACTAATGTTGCGCCTGCCGTTCAGACCTTAGGGGTTATGGTTACCAATGCTCAGGGATGTAGAAGCTACACCTCTTTAGATATTAGAGTATTGCCCATTCCAACTCCGAGAACTACCGGTATCAATCCATTGCCTGCAAAATGTGATGATAACCTTCCAGGAGATATGCTAGAGGTATTTGATTTAACAACCAATGCGGCATACATTATCAATGGAGACCCAAATGTTACATTGCATTATTTTGCTACGCTGGCCGATGCAGCTGCTAACCTAAATGAATTAATCCCGGCCACGGCTGCATTAGTAGGTACAAATGTTTGGATTAGAGTCGAAAACAACAGAGTCGATTATCTAGGTAATCGTTGTTTTGTATTGGTAGAACAACCGCTGACTGTAAACCCTTTGCCAACAGTAGTAACGCCATTAGCACCATACAGAGCATGTGATAATAATGCCGATGGTTTTACGTTGTTTAACTTGGCTGATCCGCTTTTGGCACCACAGATTTTAGGCACTTTACAATTACCGGATGATTATAGCAATTATAGCATAAGTTATTATGCCACAGCAGCAGGAGCCAATCCGATAACCAACACAGGCGAAACAGCATTGCCAAACAGCTATACTAATGTAACACCAAACGCAGAGACTATTTATATCAGAGTGGTTAACAATACTACTGGTTGTGTCAATACAGGAGCATTGCCGCTGGCAGTAGAGCCGTATGCCACAGCTACAGGACCACAAACGTTTAATCAGTGTGATAGTTATGCTGATCCGTATGATGGAGTAGAGCTTATCGATTTAACTACTTATGCACCGGCGATATTAAACGGACAAAACCCGGCGGTATTCATAGTGAGTTACTATACCAGCTTAGCGGATGCTCAAGCAGGAAACAATGCGTTAACGTTGGCAGAGGCGCAAGCCTATGAGACCGATGCGAACACCGATACGATTTGGGTAAAGGTAGAGAACAGCAGTAATTTGATTACACCTTTCTGTAATGCTATTACTACAATAGCTTTAACTATTGAACCTTTGCCTGAACCAATTATTTCTTCGCCAACAAACAACATTTGTGTTGACTATGCTACTAATGTTTTATTAAGTGGCTTGACTTTAAATAGCGGATTAACCACTCCAAATTACACTTTTGTCTGGTCGTTGGGCGGAACAGTAATTCCCGGCGCCACTGCTTCTACTTATGATATTACAACTGTTGCTCCTGGAGATTATACTGTTGTTGCAACAAGCACCAGTTCGTTGGCTTGTGTATCCAATGTTTCAAATACCTTTACTGTAATTCAATCGGGTCCAGCACAATTTTCTGTGCCGGCTTATACGGTTAGTAATCCTTTTGAGGATAATCAAGTAATTGTAGTCAATGTTGTTGGTTTTGGCCAATACGAATTTAGTTTAGATGATGGGCCATTTCAAATTAATAATGTTTTTGAAAATGTCTCTTTAGGAAGTCATACCATAACAATAAAAGATGTTAAAGGAAATACAAGTTGTGGGGAAATTGTAATTGATGATATTCAAACCGTCAATTATCCTCACTATTTCACTCCAAATGGAGATGGCATTCATGATACATGGAATGTTGTTGGCCTAGAAAATGAACCTCGTGCTAAATTATATATTTTTGACCGATATGGTAAATTACTAAAACAACTTAGCACTACTAGTAAAGGCTGGGATGGAACATATAATGGTTATCTATTACCTTCTACGGACTATTGGTTTAAAATAGAATTCCCTAATTTAAAATCCGAATGGAAAGAATTTAAATCTCACTTCTCTCTTAAAAGATAAATACTAAAAGTATAATTAAAAATAAAGCCCTAATGATTTTTAACTTACACACTTTGCGGGATAGTGTCTTAATGTTTTCATAAACAACAATAAAAAAATCCTATTTACCTCGGCAAATAGGATTGCTTTTTTAAGAAAAGTATTCGATTACCATATTCTAACTCTTTTTCCTGGCTCAACATACATTCCATCTCCTTGCTTGATATCAAACGCATTATAGAAGGTATCCAAGTTTAACAACGGCACATATGCTCTGTACATTCCAGGTGAATGCGGATCTGTTTTTACTTGGTTTTTCAATGCTTCATCGCGCATTTTGCTTCTCCAAATAGTTGCCCAAGAAATGAACAACCGTTGCTCTGGAGTATATCCATCAATTAATTCCGGATTCCCATTTTCTTTTAAGTACAACTGTAGGCCATCATAAGCCGCATTAATTCCTCCTAAATCTCCAATGTTTTCTCCCAAAGTAAATTTACCGTCAACATGAGTTCCAGGTAGTGGTTCTAAAGCTGAATATTGATCTGCCAAAGCTGTTCCTAATGCTGTAAATTGTGTCAAATCTCCTTCAGTCCACCAATCTACAAGATTCCCTTCTGCATTATATCTTGATCCTTCATCATCAAAACCATGTGAAATTTCGTGTCCAATAACTGCTCCAATTCCACCATAATTTACAGCTTCATCTGCTTTATAATTGTAAAAAGGAGGTTGCAAAATAGCTGCCGGAAAAACAATCTCATTATATGATGGATTATAGTATGCATTAACCGTTTGGGGCGACATCCCCCATTCTGTTTTGTCTACTGGTTTTCCTTGTTTTTCTAGATCTTTTTTCCAATTCCATTCAGAAACATATCTTACATTATCAAAATAGCTTCCTCCTTCATCTGGACTTTTAACCGTTAAAGCAGAATAGTCTTTCCATTTATCCGGATATCCAATTTTGATGGTTATACCATTTAATTTTTGAATGGCTTTTGTTTTAGTTTCTGCAGACATCCAAGTTAAGTTGTTGATTCTGTTTTCATAGGCTCGAATCACATTTTTAATCATTCTGGCTGCTTTCCCTTTGGCTTCTTCTGGGAACATTTTTTCAACATATAATTTACCTAAAGCTTCTCCAACTGTTCCATTAACTACTTGAAGTGCTTTTTCGTGACGTGGTCTTTGTTTCAAAGCACCAGTTAACGTTTTCCCGTAAAATTCCCAATTTGCTGTTTCTATATCCGTTGACAATGTTGATGCAGAACCTCTTATCAACATCCAACGCATATACTCCTTCCAATCTTCTACTTTATTATCGGTAAAAATAGTTTGTAAAGCCGCCATATAACGTGGCTGACTTACTATAATTGTATCTAATTTTTTAAATCCAACTTCTCCTAAATACGTATTCCAATCAATCGCTGGAACCATTTTTTGTAAATCTGCAATCGCTGTCGGATTGTATTGTTTTCTAGCATCTCTTCTTTCAACTCTGTCCAATCTTGGGCTTGACATTGCTGTTTCTAAAGCTAATATTCTATCTGCATTTGCCTTAGCTTGTTCTGGTTTTTCGCCTATAAACTGTAACATCCTTGCTACATGAAGAATATATTTCTCTCTTTTTTCTTTTGAATCTTTATCATCAGAAACATAATAATCTCTATCGGGTAATCCTAATCCTCCTGGTCCAAGACTAACCACATTTCTGTTGCTGTTTTTATCATCTGCTCCAATTCCAACACCGAAGAATCCAACGCCACCGCCTTTTGCTTCTTCTTGCATCATTAATTTTTGCAAATCAATTATGTTTTTTACCGCATCAATTTTTGCTAAATAGGGTAAAATAGGATTAATCCCTTGTTTGTTTCTTGCCACAGTATCCATTGCGGCTTTATACATATTTATGGCTTTCCCTTGATCTGTATTTGAACCATATTTTGGATTTTTGGCTGCTACATTTAAGATAGCCAACGCATCTTTATCGGTGTTTTGTCGCAATTCATCAAAACTCCCCCAACGAGTTTTATCAGCTGGAATTTCTGTGTTTTTTAACCATGTCCCATTTACAAACTTAAAAAAGTCATTTTTTGGGCTTACCGTTTTGTCCATCAAAGACAAATTGATACCAGGTGTTTTTTGCTGCGCATTGATTTGAATAGCACCTGTAAATACCGCTGCTATCAATAATGTTTTCGAGAGAGTAATGAACTTCATAAAATAGTTATTTATTTTTAGTTGGTACAAATTTATTCTTTCTAATGAAAGAAACCTTTTTTTAACAAAAATATATGTGTTTATTGCTTTCGAAATGTTACAAATAATGTCTTGCTTTTGTACTTTTACAAAAAAAATAATGCCAGAAATCATAAAGAAATACAGGATTTTCATTGGAACTTTTGTGGTTTTTTCCATCATAACCATCACGTTGTTTTATAATGTTTTAAAACCAAGTAAAACGCTACCTATTTATAATCCTGCTGATGTTAATCCTGAATTAGTTGATTCAACTGTACAATATGTAGCTCGAGAACATAAAATCGCGGACTTCTCATTTATCAATCAAAACGGAAAAGTAATTACGCAAAAAGACTATGAAGGTAAGATTTATGTTGCCGATTTTTTCTTCACAACTTGTCAGTCTATTTGCCCAATTATGACCACCAACATGGTAGATGTTCAAAAAGCAATTTTAAATAATCCAAAAGTGATGCTGCTTTCGCATACAGTAACTCCGGAAATTGACAGCGTTCCTGTTTTGAAAAAATATGCGCTCGAAAAAGGCGTTATTGATGCCAAATGGAACTTGGTTACAGGAGACAAAAAAGACATATACAGCATGGCGCGTAAATCGTATCTGGCAGTAAAATTAGGGGAGCCAAATGAACTCTATGATATGGTTCACACCGAAAATTTTGTTTTAGTAGATGCGCAAAGAAGAGTTCGAGGGTTTTATGACGGAACTAAAAAAGAAGAAATCAATCGCTTAATTGACGATATAAATTGGCTTTGCGAAAATGATAAAAACTAGTTAAACTGACATTTATCATTTTATATTCTCAATTTATACTTACTTTTGCAATCTTAATTCAATCTAAATAAGCATTGAAAACCACTGTTGATTTATTACAAATCGGAGACATTGCTACAATCACGAATGTTGATTTGGACAAAATTCCGCTAAAGCTTCTAGAAATGGGATGTTTCCCAAACAACACTTTAGAAGTAATCCAAATTGCACCGTTTGGCGATCCAATTTATTTGAACGTAAACAATGGTTCTCATTTGGCAATCAGAAAGGAAACCGCTCATGAGATTGAAGTTGAAATCATGAAGAAATAAGTAAACATGAGCATCCAAAACATCAATGTTGCCTTAATTGGAAATCCAAATACCGGAAAGACTTCGGTTTTCAATCAATTGACAGGATTAAAACAACAAGTTGGAAATTATCCTGGAATAACTGTTGAGAAAAAATTAGGTTTTTGTAAATTAACCAATACCATCAAAGCCAACATTCTTGATCTGCCGGGAACCTATAGTCTTAATGCAAGTTCAATTGATGAAAACGTTGTCATCGAATTGCTGCTTAATAAAAATGACAAACTCTTTCCCGATGTTGCCGTTGTAATTACAGATATTGAAAACTTAAAACGAAACCTTTTACTTTTTACGCAAATTAAAGATTTAGAAATCCCAACTATTCTTGTCATAAATATGGCTGACAGAATGGAGCCAAAGGGAATTTCGCTCAACATTACCCATCTTGAAGAACAATTAAAAACCAAAATTGCTTTGGTTAGTACACGAAAAGGATATGGAATTGAAGAATTGAAAAATCTAATTGTCAATTATAAATCGTTACCTACCGAACCCTGTCTGAATGCGTCAAGCATTGATGAAGAATATTTCAATAAACTCCGAAAAACATTTCCAAATCAGTTGTTGTACAAACTTTGGTTAGTGATTACACAAGATGTGAATTTTTTGAATTTAGAACGAAATGAAATCCGAAGTTCTTTTACAAAATCGCATTCTGATCTAAAACGTTTGCAACAAAAGGAAACCATAAAACGATACCAATTTATCAATGATACTTTGAAAATCGGGCAAGCTATAGACTCAACTAACGCTACTGATTTGCGTTCCAAATTAGACAAAGTGCTAACCCATAAAATTTTTGGTTACGCTATTTTCTTCGGGATTTTATTGCTTATTTTCCAATCTATTTTTGATTGGTCAAGTTATCCAATGGATTTTATAGACACCACTTTTGCCGATTTGGCGAATTTTGCAAAAAGACAACTTCCTGCAGGAGAATTTACCAATTTAATTTGTGAAGGAATCATTCCGGGTATTGGTGGAATCGTAATCTTTATTCCACAAATTGCATTTCTTTTTATGTTTATCTCTGTACTTGAAGAAAGCGGGTATATGAGTCGAGTTGTCTTTTTAATGGATAAAATCATGCGCCGCTATGGACTTTCAGGCAAAAGTGTTGTGCCGCTAATTTCGGGAACAGCTTGTGCGATTCCGGCAATTATGAGTGCCCGAAATATAGAAAACTGGAAAGAACGATTAATCACAATTTTGGTTACGCCTTTTATAACCTGTTCCGCACGTTTACCGGTTTATGCTATATTAATTGCTTTGATAATTCCAAACAAACGTTTATTCGGCCTTTTTAGTTTACAGGGCGCGACTTTGATGGTTTTGTATCTCTTAGGATTTGGTATGGCTATTTTTTCGGCCTATATTTTAAATAAAATCCTAAAGGTTAAAACCAAGGCCTACTTCGTGGTTGAAATGCCTAATTACAAATTACCTCTTTTTAAAAATGTTGCGATAAACGTGATCGAAAAAACAAAATCTTTTGTTTTTGGAGCTGGAAAAATAATTTTGGCAATCTCAATAATTCTATGGTTTTTGGGGTCACATAGTCCGAATGCGTCTTTTAAAAATGCAGAAAATATTGTGGCTACAACTGCAAAAACGGAAGGTAAAAATCTTGAAAAGAATGATCTTGAAACCCTCATTAGCACCTATAAACTTGAAAACTCCTATATCGGTATAATCGGAAAATCAATTGAACCCGCTATCAGACCTTTAGGTTATGATTGGAAAATTGGCATAGCTGTGGTTACTTCCTTTGCGGCTCGTGAAGTTTTTGTCGGAACATTGGCAACCATTTACAGTGTTGGAAACAATAATGATGATAGCACAATTAAAAGTAAAATGCAAGCCGATGTTCGTGCTGACGGGACAAAAATATTCAACTTCGCAACAGGTGTTTCTTTATTGCTTTTTTATGCTTTTGCAATGCAATGTGCCAGTACGCTTGCCATAACAAAAAAAGAAACCAACTCTTGGAAATG
Organism: Flavobacteriaceae bacterium; assembly: GCA_947478365.1. Classification (GTDB taxonomy): domain Bacteria; phylum Bacteroidota; class Bacteroidia; order Flavobacteriales; family Flavobacteriaceae; genus Flavobacterium. The sequence continues at coordinate 15,933 of CANJWG010000001.1, forward strand.
GCCATTAGTTCAGCTGATTTTTATGAGTGGATTTGCTTATATAACTGCATTACTTGCTTATCAAATTCTAAAATAAATCTTCCCTAAAAATACTTAAAAAATATTTTAAAAATTTATTATTTATATTTTGTCTAAATAAATATAAAGAGTATTTTTGCCGCGTAGAATTAATCTAAATAACATATGCGACTGCTATATTTTATACTCCCCTTATTGGTTTTTGCCAATACTAGTAATGCTCAAGACAAATTCGATATAGAAGAAAATGACACTGTAAAAAAACTTCCCCCAGTGATCATTATTACAAAACAACAAAGTCCGGATAGAATGCCTGAAACCAAAGACAATGTGTTATTCTCTGGGAAAAAGAATGAGGTGTTAAAACTTTCAAATATTAATGGAAATTTAACCAATAATAATGCTAGAGAAATTTTTGCTAGAATTCCCGGTGTAACCGTATGGGAAAATGAAGGTTCGGGAATTCAAATCAATGTTGGAGTGAGAGGTTTAAGTCCAAACCGAAGCTGGGAATTAAATACTAGACAAAACGGCTATGATATTTCATCCGATGTTTTTGGTTATCCGGAAGCGTACTACAACCCGCCATTAGAAGCAGTTGAAACTATCGAATTTATTCGTGGTGGTGCTTCGTTACAGTTTGGACCGCAATTCGGTGGGATGTTGAACTATGTTCTAAAAAGAGAAACCAAAAAGAAATTCTCATTTGAAACTCAAAATACGGTTGGAAGTTATGGTTTGATGAGTAGCTACAACGCCATTGGTGGAAACTTTAAAAAGTTCTCCTATTATGTATACAATCATTCTCGTAGCGCCGATGGTTGGAGAGAAAATAGTGATTACACCGTTAGAAATTCACATGTTTTTGTAGAATATCGTTTTACAGAAAACACAAAACTATCGGCAGAATACACCAATATGGATTATAAAATGCAGCAAGCTGGTGGTTTAACTGATGAACAATTTAACAATGATTCTCGACAATCGTTTCGTGAGCGAAATTGGTTTGGTACGCCTTGGAATGTGTTTTCTATAAATTTTGACGCCAAATTAAATGACAAATTAACTTCAAACACAAAACTATTTGGACTTATTGGAGAACGAAATAGTGTAGGTTTTACGGCTACACCAAATATCGAGGATGCAATAAATCCTGCAACAAACAATTTTGCAAATCGTAGAGTAGATCGTGATTATTATAAAAACTTTGGGCTAGAAAATCGAAACATTTATAAATATAAATTAGGGGGAATTAATAATAATCTAGCTTTTGGAGTGCGTTTATACAAAGCCAATACGCAACGTATGCAAGATGGTAAAGGAACAACTGGTTCCGATTTTGATTTGTCAATTGATGGAAGATATGTGCGAGATTTAGATTTCACAACCGAGAATTTGGCTGTTTTTGCTGAAAATCAATTTAAAGTAACTGAAAAATTTAGCGTAACACCAGGAGTTCGTTACGAGTACATTCAAAATACAGGAGAAGGACGATTTGGAATTAGCGGTGGAACTGATATCGCCTTTCCAAACAAAACAATTTCAAGAAGTCAACCGCTTTTTGGATTGGGATTGGAATATAAATTCAGAACCACAAACATTTACGCCAATATTACGCAAGCGTTTAGACCAGTATTGTTTTCTGATTTAACACCACCAGCGGTTAGTGATGTTATTGATCCAAACCTAAAAGATGCTAGCGGTTTCAATGCTGATATAGGCTTTAGAGGAACTTTTAAAAATTATCTGAACTTCGATTTTAGTTTGTTTTATCTTAGTTACAATAATAGAATTGGTGTAATTAACGATCCAACACAAGGGACATCACTCTATAGAACCAATCTTGGAGAAACCGTCAATAAAGGAATTGAAGGATTTGTAAATCTTAATGTAACACGCCTTTTCGAAATAGAAAAACCTTATGGTAATCTTGATTTTTTTGCTACGATTAGTTTTATTGATTCTCGATATAAAGATTTTAAAACCTTTGCAACTTCAGGAACAGCGCCAAATGTTAATTTGGATGGAAACAGAGTGGAAAATGCTCCACGATACATTCACAACTTAGGTCTTTCATGGACAAACAACAACATCTCAACTACCCTACAATACAGAATGTCGGGAAGAATTTTCACCGATGCCAACAATACCCAAACAGCATCTGCAACTGGTGTTAAAGGCATGTTAGACAAATACAGTCTTTTGGATTTTTCATCTGAATATAAATTCTTAAAAAACTATAATATTCGCGTAGGAATTAATAATTTATTTGATGAAGAATATGCCACTCGTCGATCAAGCGGTTATCCTGGCCCTGGAATTTTACCTGGAGAAGGTAGAACGTTTTATATTTCGATTGGAGCAAAGTTTTAATATAATTAAATCATAAAAGGGTCTCAATTCGTTGGAAACCTTTTTACCTTTACAATATGAATATTCAGGAAATACTAGTCTATTTTACTGTGTTTGCCGCAATTATTTTCTTCTGTAGAAAATTTATTTGGAAACCTAAGTCTAAGAAAAACTGTGGTGATGATGGCTGTGGTTGTCATTAACCCAAAGCTACATCTAAAGTCATCATTACAATAAATCCAGTAATCAATCCCAACGTGGCAATATCAGTGTTTTTATCTTGTTGCGTTTCAGGAATAACTTCTTCAACCACTACAAATATCATCGCGCCAGCAGCAAATGCCAATGCATAAGGTAAAATGGGAATAAAAAATATTACGGCAACAGCTCCTAAAACACCCGCAATAGGCTCTACCAAAGCGGATGATTGTCCGTACATAAAACTTTTCCATCTACTCATTCCCATTCTTCGTAATGGCATGGAAACAGCAATCCCTTCAGGAAAATTTTGAATTCCAATTCCAATAGCCAATGTTACGGCACCTGCAATGGATGCTTCGGGAATTCCGGCTGCAACACCACCAAAAAGAACTCCAACCGCCAACCCTTCGGGAATGTTGTGTAATGTAATAGCTAAAACTAAAAGAGTTGTACGTTGCCATGGCGACTTAACTCCTTCCGTTTCTTTAAAATTGATGTGTAAATGAGGAAGCAATTTATCTAAACCAAAAATAAATAAAGCGCCTAAAGCAAATCCAACTGCTGCCGGAATTACTTTAACAAATCCTTCGCCTTTACTCATTTCAATGGCTGGCGATAACAAACTCCAAAAGCTTGCTGCAATCATAACACCACCAGTAAAACCGAGCATTCCATCAAGAACAACGCGATTCATATTCTTAAAAAAGAAAACAAAGGATGCCCCAAGTGCCGTTAAAAACCAGGTAAATAACGTGGCGTATAAAGCCGCCAAAACTGGATTTATACTTTCGAAATAGGTAATAATTGACTCAAACATAATTAATGAACGTATAAATTAGTAGCTATTTTATTTGATATCGTAATTTCTTTTGAATTGATTTCTACCAGTAAAGTATCATCAAAGCTATCTTTTTCCTTGACCAAAAAAGTCGATCCCAAAGCAATTTTTTGTTTATCCAAATACTTTAAAAAATCAGAAGACGAATCTTTCATACCAATGCAACGATATTGTTTGTTTAGTTCAACTTCTGAAAGCAGTAATTTATTGACTTTTTTAATTTCGCCATCGGCATTTGGAATAGGATCGCCATGTGGATCAAAATCAGGAAATCCTAAAAACTTATCCAACTTGTTGATTAAAGAGTCAGATTTAATATGTTCTAGTTCTTCAGCAATATCATGCACCTCATCCCAAGAAAAATTAAGTTTATCAACCAAAAAAACTTCCCACAAACGGTGCTTCCTCACTATCATTTTTGCCAGATGAAATCCTTTGGATGTCAACGTTACACCTTGGTATTTTTGATAAGCAACTAGTTCTTTATCAGAAAGTTTTTTTAACATATCTGTTACTGAAGAAGCTTTAGTATCTAGCATTCCGGCAATAGCATTGGTATTTACTCCTTTAGGAGAAACAAGCGATAAATGATAGATAACTTTTAGATAATTTTCTTCTGAGGTTGTCATTAATAGAAATTTAATTTTCACAAAGAAAAGAAATTATTATTTAGTTGTCAAAATTTATTTTTAGTTTTGTCTAAAAATATAAAATTATGAAAAACAAAGCGCTCTTTTCACTATTGTTTTTGTCTTTATCCTGTTATGCACAGGATATTCCTTAACTGACAAATTGGGTTCTTATATAGAATTTTTTGGATTGGCTCCAGAAAAAGACAAAGCAAACCATAGTTTTGATGGTGGTTTGACTTATTTGATTAACAACAATTTTATGTTAGATTTGTCTTCGGGAATAGGCATTACTGATAATGCACCAGACCATTATGTGGCTCTCGGTTTTTCGTTCCGTATATAAATGAAACACTACAATTACATTTTCACAGGTTCGGGTTTATCAGCGCTAATGACTGTTTATGAAATGGTTCTTTCTAACAAATTTGAAGATAAAACCATTTTACTTATCGATGAAAATTCAAAAAAAGCAAATGACAGAACCTGGTGTTTTTGGGATGAAAACACCCCGCCCTTCGGGCACCCCTCTGGAAGAGGGGAAATTTTTCCGAATATCATTTCTAAAAAATGGAGCACAGCTATTTTCGCTGATAAAAACATGACCCGAGAACTAATTCTCGAACCATATCAGTACAAAATGGTAAAAGGTTTGGATTTTTATACGCTGGTCTTTGATGAACTTTCTAAACATTCAAATATTCATTTTGTTAATCAAAAAGTTATAGATTTTCAAGAATTAGGGAATCATTGTGTTGTAAAAACTGATACAGAAAGTTTTACCTGTAATCAAATTTTTAACTCAATATTTATTCCCGAACCAATTAAAAACCAAGCCAAATACCCTTTTTTACATCAGCATTTTATTGGTTGGTTTATAAAAAGTAACCAAGCTGTTTTTAATCCGGATTTCGCCACTTTTATGGATTTTTCTGTTGAACAAAAAGGCAATACGCGATTTATGTATGTGCTGCCCACTTCAGAAACCGAAGCCTTAATTGAATACACTTTATTCTCTACAGATTTATTATCTAAAGAAGAATATGAAAATGAAATCCTAAATTACATCCAAAAACTCGGAATCATCGAATACGAAATTATTGAAAAAGAACGAGGAAACATTCCGATGACTTCGTATGAATTCTGGAAACATAATACGAAAAACATCATCAATATTGGTTCTGCCGGCGGCTGGACCAAAGCAAGTACGGGGTATACATTTAAAAACACTACAAAAAAATCTAAGGCTTTAGTGCAGTTTCTCCAAACGGAAACTGACTTTAGTAAATTTCACAAAAAAAATAAATTTTGGTTCTATGATTTGTTGTTTTTGGATGTATTAAACAGAAGAAATGATTTAGGTTCTAAAGTATTTTCAGCACTTTTCAAAAAAGGAAATCCAACTTTAATCTTAAAATTTCTAGATGAAGAAACGTCACTTTGGGAAGACTTACAAGTGATATGGAAATGTCCAAAAGGGCTTTTTATTAAAGCATTATTCCACCGAATTATCAATTTTAAAATGTTTGATAATTGAGGAAATTATAGATGCAAACCAAAAAACAGTTATGAAAATCATCCAGTGTACAACTTCAGTTGTTTTTACTATAGCTTCATTATAGTCTTGTAAATATTTCAATAACTTTTGTTTATTTTCAATATCATCTATATCTGCTGGATAACCAAATGAAGCAAGTGAAGGAGTACTTGGAAGCCAAAACAACATAAATGCCATTACAAATCCATAAAAAATCAATCTAAATTGAAGCATTAATTTGAAATTGTTTTGGCGTTTAATAATAAAATAACCAACTATAAAAACTCCCCCAAAAAATATAAAGTAGTAAGTAATATCTAAATTTTCTAAATAATCCATTTAATTTAAATTTGAAATGTAAACATAACAAATCTTTATGATTTCTTTAAAAATTAAAAATAGAATTCTCATTATCTTTGTAATGGATTTTTTAAATCCTAATTCGTAAATTCTAATTCGTAAATAAAAAATTATGTATCCAGAAGAAATGGTATCACCAATGAAAGCAGAACTTTCACAAGCTGGTTTTCAAGAATTACATACTGCTAATGATGTAGAAAACGCCATCAAGGCAGAAGGAACAACTCTTATAGTGGTAAATTCAGTTTGTGGTTGCGCAGCTAGAAATGCGCGCCCAGGAGCGAAAATGAGTTTAGATGGCACAAAAAAACCGGATCATTTAGCAACGGTTTTTGCTGGCGTTGACAAAGAAGCTGTAGATGCTGCCCGTCAGCACATGTTCCCTTTTCCTCCATCGTCGCCAAGTATGGCATTATTTAAAGACGGAGAATTGGTTCACATGCTGGAACGTCACCATATTGAAGGCCGTCCAGCTGAAATGATTGCAGAAAACCTTAGAGACGCTTACGCGGAATTCTGTTAATTAAGAAGTCTAGGGATAAGAAATAAGGGGAAAGGGATAAGTAAAAATCTTATGCCTTTTCCCTTATCCCTTTTTACTTTTCAAATTAATATTATATTTGCCCCGAATTCTTCCATTTAGAATTCACAACATAATTCTCACTTAAACGTTTATAGCATGCAACTGTATAACACCTTAAGCGCAGAAGAAAGAGCTGAACTTATTGACCAAGCCGGCAAACAACGTCTTACCTTGTCTTTCTATGCGTATGCCAAAATTGAAGATCCAAAACAATTTCGCGACAATTTATTTATCGAATGGAACAAACTCGATGCTCTTGGTCGTATCTACGTGGCCAAAGAAGGAATCAATGCCCAAATGTCGGTTCCGGCAGAAAATATGGAAGCATTTCGCGATACTTTGGAAGCCTATGATTTCATGAAAGGCATTCGCCTAAATGTAGCTGTCGAGCAAGATGACCATTCTTTTTTAAAATTAACCATAAAAGTCCGAGATAAGATCGTAGCCGACGGATTAAATGATGAAACTTTTGATGTAACCCAAATTGGCGTTCATTTAAACGCGAAGGAATTCAACCAGATTTTGGATGACCCAAATACCATTGTAGTCGATTTCAGAAATCATTACGAAAGTGAAATTGGTCATTTCATGGGTGCCATAACTCCTGACGTGGAGACGTTCAGAGAAAGTTTGCCAATAATAAATGAGCAACTTCAAAATCATAAAGAAGATAAAAACCTGGTGATGTATTGCACTGGTGGAATTCGTTGCGAAAAAGCTTCTGCTTATTTTAAGCATCAAGGGTTTAAAAATGTATATCAGTTAGAAGGTGGAATAATCAATTATGCCAAGCAAATTCAGGAAGAAGGTTTGGATAGTAAATTCATTGGGAAGAACTTCGTTTTCGATCATCGCCTTGGTGAAAGAATTACGGATGATATCGTTTCGCAATGCCATCAATGTGGAAAACCTTGCGATAATCACACCAATTGTGAAAACGAAGGTTGTCATTTGTTATTTATTCAATGTGATGAATGCAAAACTGCCTTGGAAAATTGTTGCTCGACCGAATGTAAGAAAATCATTCATATGTCTTTGGCTGACCAAGTAAAATTGCGTCGTGGCGTGAAAAATGGAAACAAGATTTTTAGGAAAGGAAAATCGGATAAATTATTGTTCAAACATTCGGGCAAACTTTCCGATAAACCATTGGCTATAGCCGACACGAACGAAAGCGAACTGGCGAAGCAAAAGGCAAAAAATATTCGTCAAAAAATCAAAATCAAAAAAATACTTCTCGGTAAAGCCGAACATTATTATGTAAAAGTTGGCATCGGTCTTTTTAGTATCGAAAATCAAGAAGTAACTATTGGCGATAAAATTTTAATTTCAGGACCAACCACTGGAAATCAGGAAATTGTTGTTGAAAAAATGTTTGTCAACGGAAGCGAAAATACAATTGCAAAAGTTGGAGACAAAGTAACTTTGAGTTTACCTTTCCGAATTCGTTTATCAGACAAACTGTTTAAAATCATTGCATAAAACAAGTTGTTTTTAGCTTAATATATCTCAGCTTTTATGTGAAATTTTTTCACTAGAATTTGGGATTTTTTTATTGTAATTTATTTTTTTAAAATACTATCTTTACCAATTAATCGTTTTATGAATTATAAGTTGCTTTTTGCAATACTCAATATATAATTATGGCTTGTCAAAGTTGTTCAACATCTGATGGTGGCGCACCTAAAGGATGCAAAAATAATGGGACTTGCGGCACCGATAGCTGCAACAAATTAACAGTTTTTGATTGGTTGGCTAATATGAGTTTGCCCAATGGAGAAACTGCTTTTGACTGCTTAGAAGTACGCTTCAAAAATGGAAGAAAAGAATTTTTCCGCAATACCGAAAAACTCACACTTGGTATTGGTGATGTAGTAGCTACTGAGGCTTCTCCCGGACACGATGTTGGAATAGTGACGCTCACAGGCGAATTAGTAAAGATTCAAATGAAGAAAAAAGGGGCGAATCACACTAGCCCAGATATCCCAAAAGTATATCGAAAAGCATCTCAAAAAGATATTGATATTTGGAGTAGTGCACGTGATAAGGAGGCAGAAATGCAGGTAAAAGCTCGTGAATTAGCGATTGTTCACAAATTAGAAATGAAAATTTCAGATGTAGAATATCAAGGTGACGGTTCGAAAGTGATTTTTTATTACACTGCCAGCGATAGAGTAGATTTTAGACTCTTAATTAAAGATTATTCTCGTGTTTTCAATACTCGAATTGAAATGAAACAGGTCGGTTTGCGTCAAGAAGCATCTCGCCTCGGCGGCATTGGTTCTTGCGGTAGAGAATTATGCTGTTCTACTTGGTTAACAGATTTCAGAAGCGTAAATACCTCGGCTGCTCGTTACCAACAACTGTCTTTAAATCCTCAAAAATTAGCAGGACAATGTGGTAAATTAAAATGCTGTTTGAACTACGAATTGGATACTTATTTAGATGCCTTAAAAGGTTTCCCAGATTTTGAAACCAAATTAAAAACAGAAAAAGGCGATGCTATTTGTCAAAAACAAGATATTTTTAAAGGTTTAATGTGGTTTGCTTATACTGATAATTTTGCAAATTGGCATGTCTTAAATATTGAACAAGTCAAAGAAATAATTGCTGAAAACAAACAAAACAAAAAAGTAAGTTCTCTGGAAGATTTTGCAATTGAAACAGTTGCTGAACCTGAAAAAGATTTTAACAATGCTATGGGACAAGAAAGTCTTACCCGATTTGACCAGCCCAAAAAGAGCAAAAACAAAAATAGAAACAAAAATAAAAACAAGGTTTCACCCGAGGCATACGAGCGTCAGCGAACTGGCGAAGCAAAGGCGAACGGAGTGAAGCTAAATCAACACGAGCAACAAGGGAACAGGACAAATCAAAGTCAAAACCAAAAACCAGCAGACAAAAAACCTATAATCATTAAAAAGAATGAAAATAAAGAATAGCATCCTTTTTATTTTAATCCTGCTTTTGTTTATTTCTTGTGACAAACGCAGCGTTTTTGACGAATATAAATCGGTTGGGAAAACTTGGCATAAAGACAGTATCGTGACTTTTGAATTGCCAAAATTGGACCCTAAAAAGTTCTTTAATTTGTATCTAAATGTTAGAGATAACGACGATTATCCATTCAATAATTTATTTCTAATTGTTTCTTTAGAACAACCCAACAGGAAGGTAAAAGTTGACACACTAGAATATCAAATGACAAATCCTGACGGAACGCTACTTGGATATGGCTTTTCGGATATTAAAGAAAGTAAGCTTTTTTACAAAACCAAAGCAAAGTTTACTCAAAAAGGAATTTATAAAATTCACATACAACAAGCAACAAGACAAACCGGAAAAATTGAAGGCGTTACCACGCTTCCGGGTATTACTGATGTTGGCTTTAGAATAGAATCTATAGAATAAAATTATGGCTCAAAAAAATAACACTCAGGTCAAAGACATTAACTATTACAAAAAGAAATTTTGGAAGTTATTCTTTTACGGTCTTGGAGTAATGGCTTTGTTTTTCACTTTGGCTTCTTGGGGATTTTTTGGTAGCATGCCTTCTTTTGAAGATCTAGAAAATCCAGAATCTAATTTAGCTACTGAGGTTTTTGCTTGTGATGGTGTTACTTTGGGGAAATTTTACAACGAAAACAGAACGCCAATAAAATATGAAGATTTACCGCAAAGTTTGGTCAAAGCTTTAGTCGCTACTGAAGATGAGCGTTTTTATGAACATTCCGGAATTGATGCCCGAAGAACTTTTGGAGCCGCATTAAAGTTAGGAGCAAATGGAGGGGCTAGCACCTTAACGCAACAATTGGCCAAATTATTATTCCATGGCGAAGGCTCAACATTTAAACTTTTCCGTGTTATTCAAAAAGTAAAAGAATGGATTATTGCGGTTAAATTAGAACGTCAATATACCAAAAATGAAATCATTGCAATGTATCTGAACAAAGCGGATTTTGTGAATACGGCTGTTGGAATTCGATCAGCTTCAAAAGTATATTTCGGAAAAGAACCCCGCGATTTGACGATAGACGAAGGGGCAATGTTTGTTGGAATGCTTAAAAATCCATCTTATTTTAATCCTTTACGTCGAATGAAACAAGTTCGCTCCAGACGAAATACGGTTTTAGGTCAAATGGTTAGAAACGGTATTCTGGATAAAACTACCAAAGATAAATTGGCTGCGCAACCTATCGTTTTGCATTTTCATCCTGAAAGTCACAAAGAAGGAACGGCAACTTATTTTAGAGAATTCCTTCGCGAATACATGAAAAATTGGGTAAAAGAAAATAAAAAACCAGACGGAAGTGATTGGGATATTTATAGTGATGGTTTAAAAATCTACACAACTATAGATTCAAAGATTCAGCAACATGCCGAAGAGGCCGTTGCAGCGCACATGAAAAATTTGCAAAAAGAATTCTTTGCTCAACAAAAAGATAATAAGAACGCTCCGTTTTTAAAAATTACTCCGGAAGAAACAAAAATAATCATGGAAAAAGCCATGAAATCATCAGAGCGTTGGAGAATCATGAGGGAAGATGACAAATCTGATGAAGAAATTATTGCCTCTTTTGGTGTCAAAACAAAAATGAAAATCTTTTCTTGGAATGGTGAAATTGATACATTAATGACCCCAACAGATTCTATAAGATATTACAAACATTTTCTTCAAACTGGGGTAATGTCGATGGAACCAAAAACTGGACATATCAAAGCTTGGGTGGGAGGAATTGACTATAAATATTTTCAATACGACCACGTTGGACAGGGCGCACGACAAGTAGGGTCTACTTTTAAGCCTTTTGTTTACGCCACTGCAATCGAACAATTAGGGATGTCACCATGTGATTCGATAATAGATTCACCATTTACCATTCCGGTAGGAAGACACCACGTCACTGAAGACTGGACGCCAAAAAACTCTGATAACAAGTATCGTGGAATGGTTACGCTTAAAAAAGCATTGGCCAATTCTATCAACACAGTTTCAGCAAAACTGATGGACAAAGTAGGGCCAGAAGCAGTAGTTGCCTTAACCAAAAAATTAGGGGTCAAATCAGATATTCCTGTGCAGCCTTCTATTGCGCTGGGAGCCGTTGAAATTACGGTAGAAGACATGGTTGCCGCTTACAGCACTTTTGCTAATCAAGGTGTATATATCAAACCACAATTTATTAGCAGAATTGAAGATAAAAATGGGGTAATATTATATGAACCAAAAATGGATTCTCATGATGTTTTGAATAAAGACATCGCTTATGCCGTAATAAAACTTTTAGAAGGTGTTACCGAGGAAGGTTCCGGAGTGCGTCTAAGAACTCAAGGCGGAGGAAGTGGCGATAATCGTTGGACAGGTTATCCGTACATGTTTACGAATCCGATTGCCGGAAAAACAGGAACATCTCAAAACCAATCGGATGGATGGTTTATTGGAATGGTCCCCAATTTGGTTACAGGAGTTTGGGTAGGCTGCGAAGATCGTTCGGCTCGTTTCAAAGGAATCACTTATGGTCAGGGCGCAACGGCAGCATTACCAATTTGGGGATATATGATGAAAAAATGTTACGAAGATAAAGATTTACTGATTTCAAAAGATCCGTTTGAAAGACCTGATAATTTATCGATAAAAGTAGACTGCTGGTCGCCAAGAAAAGTAGAAACCGATTCGACTGCACTTCCGCCGGAACAAGAACAAAACACAGAAGAGTTTGGATTATAATAGTTGCCAATAAATCATGATTAACAAAAAAGTGAATTCCGTTCAAGAGGCACTTCAAGGCATTGAAGACAATATGACCATCATGCTAGGCGGCTTTGGTCTTTGTGGCATTCCCGAAAACAGTATTGCTGAATTAGTAAAAAAAGAAACCACCGGATTAACCTGTATTTCCAACAATGCCGGTGTCGATGATTTTGGTCTGGGATTACTTTTACACAAAAGGCAAATCAAAAAAATGATTTCTTCCTATGTTGGCGAAAATGCCGAATTCGAAAGTCAGATGCTTTCAGGAGAATTAGATGTTGAACTTACACCGCAAGGAACGTTAGCCGAAAAATGCCGTGCCGCTCAAGCCGGAATTCCAGCTTTTTTCACACCGGCCGGTTTTGGAACAGAAGTAGCCGAAGGAAAAGAAACGCGTGAATTCAATGGGAAAATGCATATAATGGAATTGGCTTATAAAGCTGATTTCTCCATCGTAAAAGCCTGGAAAGGCGATGAAGCCGGAAATCTGATTTTTAAAGGAACAGCACGAAACTTTAATGCGTGCATGGCAGGTGCTGCTAAAATTACCATTGCCGAAGTAGAAGAATTATTACCTGTTGGTTCATTAGATCCAAATCAAATACACATCCCGGGAATATTGGTGCAACGCATTTTCAAAGGAGAAAAATTTGAAAAAAGAATTGAGCAACGAACTGTTAGAAAAAGAAGCTAGTCATGTTAGGAAAAGAAGAAATCGCTAAACGAATAGCAAAGGAAGTAAAAGACCGCTATTATGTAAATTTAGGAATCGGAATTCCAACTTTGGTGGCTAATTATGTACGTACTGATATTTCCGTAGAATTTCAAAGTGAAAATGGCGTTCTCGGAATGGGGCCATTCCCATTTGAAGGAGAAGAAGATGCCGATATTATCAATGCCGGAAAACAAACTATAACAACATTACCTGGAGCCAGTTTTTTCGACTCTGCTTTTAGTTTCGGAATGATTCGCAGCCAAAAAGTTGATCTAACAATCCTTGGTGCTATGGAAGTTGCCGAAAACGGCGATATCGCTAACTGGAAAATTCCTGGGAAAATGGTCAAAGGAATGGGCGGCGCAATGGATTTAGTAGCATCTGCCGAAAACATTATCGTAGCCATGATGCACGTGAACAAAGCCGGCGAAAGTAAAATCCTGAAAAAATGTACGCTACCGTTAACAGGTGTTGGCTGTGTTAAAAAAGTCGTTACTGAACTTGCTGTTTTAGAAATAACACCAAAAGGATTCAAACTTTTAGAACGCGCGCCAGGGGTAACTGTAGAGCATATCATTGCTTCAACTGAGGCAAACTTAATCATTGATGGCGAAATTCCGGAGATGGTTATTGACTAGTTTTTTGTCATTCCGACGAAGGAGGAATCTCATGAAGTGATTAAGATAATGTAATTTAGCTCCGCTCAACCTAAAGGTGTCTCCTTCGTCGAAATGACAAAGCAATCACTATTTACTCACCAAATAATCAAGTAAAATTTCATTAGCATTCCCGAAAGTATTCACTTTTTCAGTGATGCTAACTGCTCTTTTTTTATTCAGTTTATAAGTTAAATCAAACTCTATCGTAAACAATATTGCCGACAAGAATGGATTATTGATATAGGCGATCAACTTGTCGCGTGCATTATCAATAGTATGAATTTCTATTACTTCTTCCTGCTGGAATTTGTATTTAAGTTCCAGTTTTAAAATGCCTTCTTCTACAATTGGTCGAACATAAATATTCATCAAATCGGTGTTCCCAATAGTTTTTGCTAGTGTTAATTTAGCAAAAGTTCCATCAGCTAAACTGGCTTTAACATTGTTATAAAAATCGGTGAAGGTTTCAGTAAAAGGCATTGAAATTACTATTTATATTCTAAAAAAACCAACTCGCCACAAAAATCGCGGTAATCACGCAAACCAAATCCACCAAAAGCATCGTTCCAAGCGTATAGCGCGTGTTTTTAACATTGATACTTCCGAAGTAAACCGCAATTACATAAAAGGTAGTCTCAGCACTACATTGGAAAATACAACTCAGTCTTCCTGTAAAAGAATCGGGGCCGAACATTTTCATAGAATCTATCATAAATCCTCGAGATCCACCGGAACTAAAAGGACGCAAAATAGCTACTGGTAACGAATCTGTGATTTGCTTGCTAACCCCAATATTGGAAAACGCAAAAGAGATTCCGTTGCTAATAATTTCAAACAAACCACTATTTCTAAAAAAGGAAATGGCAACCAACATTCCCATTACGTAGGGAAATATCTTAACTCCGGTTTGTAAACCATTATTGGCTCCTGTGACAAAAGCATCAAAAATAGTCGTGTTTTTTTCAACAAATTTCTTCTCGTGGATAAAAGAAAATATCAGTGTAAAACCAATTATCGCGACAAGCATTAAGCCTGAAAGATTGGAAGTAAAAGCATTTTTCCCTATTAAATCTAATCCATTTACATAAAAAAGTAATCCCGCAATTACTCCAATCATCGTCATCAATACCACTACTAAAGAAGCACTTTTAAAGTTTATTTTTTGTCGGATTCCAACAATTAAAAATGCTGCAATCGTTCCAATAAATGAGGTAATAATACAAGGTAACATCACATCAGCAGGATTACTTGCATTTTCGGCAGCACGATATCCAATAATTGAAGTTGGAATCAATGTTAATCCTGCTGCATGCAGACACATAAACATAATTTGGGCATCGCTAGCTTTGTCTTTTTCGGGATTGATTTCTTGTAAACTCTGCATGGCTTTTAATCCAAAAGGGGTTGCGGCTGAATCTAATCCCAAAAAGTTAGCGGCAAAATTCAAAGTCATATACGATATTGATTCGTGATTTTTTGGGACTGTTGGAAAGACTTTGACAAAAACTGGGCTTAGTTTTTTGGCCAATTTTTCAGAAGCTCCTGAGTCAATCAGCAACTGCATTAATCCGCAGAAAAATGCCAAATAGGCAATTAGCGGCAGAATTAAATCAAGTAGACTGTTTTTGCATGTTGGGAGCAATCCATCCGATTTTTGAACACCTGAATAAATTTTAACAGTCTTTGCTTTATAAATATAGGTGGTGTCTGCGTTTAGCGTATCTCTATCGATAATAATGGTTTGTTCTGGCGCATTTTTGATGCTATCCATGATAAATTTTGGGACTTGTTCCAAATATTTTTCAGAAATTAAAATGGGATCATCTTTTTTCCCATTCAAAACATTATCAATAGTATAGCTGTTTCCAATACTCAAACTAACTATAACAAATGCTATAGATGAAACAAAAATAGCCAGCCAAAATCTACTTAAAACCATATCATGTTTTTTTGTAAATATAGCATTTATCGATTTTGAATTAAAAAATTAAAATCGATTTTTATTTTAAACTTTTATGAAGTGCTAAACAAAATATAAATTTTGTTGAATATATGTTAATAAAATACGTAATTTATTTTAGTGTATATATATTTGCTAACTTGTAAATACAAATTATTCATTTCTGTAAAATTTATGAAAAAGAATTACTACTTAATATTGGCATTTTTATTCGTTTCGTTTAGCTTTTATGGTCAATCACAGGCGGATATCAAAAAAATTATTGCTAACTATGATTTAGAAAAGCTTAATAAAATGGAAGCTTTTTATAGAAAAAAAGCGCATGAAGAAAAAGAGAAAGCAGTAGCAGTGGCTAAGACTAAAAACTGGCCAATCTATACTATAAAAGATGATGGAAGGATATCTGAATTGATGAGACTTTCTCCAGAAGGTTTGCCTATTTATTATACAACTAATAATGTCGCTGCGGCAAAATCAACCAGAGTAAATCATTTAAATACTGCTGGTTCTCTTGGATTAAACTTAAATGGACAAGGAATGACTGTTAGAGTTTGGGATGGTGGAAATGTAAGAACGACTCATAATGCTTTTGGAGGAAGAGCAATAATAATTGATGATCCATCTAATACTAATACTGTTCAGCATGCAACACACGTAACTGGAACTATGGTGGCAAGTGCGAATCCGGCTTCAGTTAAAGGAATGGCCTATCAAGCAAATGCAAGAACATTTAATTGGACAGATGATGACTCTGAAGTAATTTCAGAAGCGCAACTTGGAATGTTGATTTCTAATCACTCCTATGGAGTGCCTATTAATGATGGTGCTGGCAACATATTACCTGGTACATATATTGGTTTATATGATGGAGAAGCTCAATTATGGGATGATATTGCTTATAATGCCCCCTATTATCTTGCTGTAATGTCTGCAGGAAATGATGGTACAAATACAGATAATTCCGAACCAATTTTGTTTGGATATGATAAATTAGTTGGTAATAAAACCGCTAAAAACAATTTGGTTGTTGCCAGTTGTGCAGATGTTATTGTTGCAACTAACGGAACTGTTTTACCCTCAAATATTAATATTAGTTCTTTTAGCAGTCAAGGTCCAACTGACGATTTAAGAATTAAACCAGATATTACTGGAAATGGAGAAAACTTAACTTCAACAAATAATACAAGTAATACATCTACAACAACAATGTCTGGAACTTCGATGGCTTCACCAAATGTTGCAGGAAGTTTAATTTTATTACAACAACATTACAAAAATCTATCCAATAACTTTATGAGAGCTTCAACATTAAAAGGACTGGCTTGTCATACAGCAGATGATGGAGGGTTAACTGGCCCTGATGCAAAATTTGGTTGGGGATTATTAAATTGCAAAAAAGCAGCAGAGACTCTTACAAATAATGGTTTAACATCATGGGTGTCTGAAGAAAGTTTAAGTAATAATCAAACTTTTACAATGACTGTAAACTCAAGCGGAACTACCCCTTTGATTGCATCAATTACATGGACAGATTTACCTGGACAAATTTTCAATAGTGGAACAGCTAATGATCCAACTCCAGCACTAGTAAATGATTTAGATATAAGAATAACAAGAAATGGCACTACTTATTATCCATGGAAACTTACTTCTTCACCAAACAATCCGGCTATTAGAACTGAAGATAATAATGTGGATAATATTGAACAAATAAAAGTAGATGCTCCTGCTGCTGGTCAATACACCATAACCATTAATCACAAGGGAACTTTAGTGACTGGAAGTCAAAAATATTCTTTAGTAATAACTGGCATTTCTTCTTCATTTGCTTTAAATTCTAATTCTGACAACTTAACAGTTTGTTCAAATCAAAATGCTGTTTATACTTTTAACTACACTCAATCAGGAACTGAAACGACAGCATTTTCTGCAGTTGATTTACCTACTGGTGCAGTTGCAAATTTTTCACCCGCTTCTTTAAGTGCTAATGGCATCGTTACCATGACTGTATCTGGTTTGTCAAATATAATCCCAGGAGAATATTTTGTAGGGATAAAAGGCACGAGTGCTACTGAGACTGAAACTAGATATAAATCTTTAAGAGTATTTAACGGAATTTTCCAACCTGTGGTTTTACAAAGTCCATCTAATGCACAAAATGGATTATCAACTACTACTATTTTAGCATGGAATAATCAAACAAATGCTCTGACATATCGCCTTCAAGTTTCTTTATTTCCTGATTTTTCTACTTTGTTTTTAACTCAACAAGTAATTGGCACTAAATTCACTGTGTCTGGATTGTCTCAAGCAACTAGATATTATTGGAGAGTAATTCCGGAGAATAATTGTGGAACCGCCAACCAAAATGATGCTAATGTATTCTCATTTGTTACTGGAAGTTTAGTTTGTAATTTAAATTTTGCTGCTACTGATTATTCTAATGCAGTTATTGATGTTATTCCAAACTCAACAGCTTTTGTGCCTTTAACTATTACTGGTGGATATTCTATTGGAGATATTAATGTAAACGTAGATATAACTCATACTTGGATAGGAGACATAACTGTATCACTTCAAGGCCCAGCTTCTATTGGAAGTCCTATAATTACTTTATTAGATATACCGTGCGGAAATAATCAAAACATTAATTGTAATATGGATGATGATGGAGGTTTTGCTCCATGTTCAGGTATTCCAGCAATAAGCGGTTCCATTATTCCTGTTGATAATTTATCTTCTTTAAATGCTTTGCCTGCTGATGGTGAATGGATTTTAAGAGTTTTAGATCATAATAATGAAGACGGTGGTACAATTAATAACTTTAGTATTGATTTATGTAGGGTTGAAGCTGCATTAGGAATTGGAACAAACCCAATTACGAATAGTAGCATTTATCCAAACCCCACTAAAGGAATTGTAAATGTTGCTATTCCTGCATTAACTGACAAAGCAATCATAAATTTATTTGACATACAAGGAAGAATAATTCTGTCAAAAGAAACTAATCAAGTGAATACTTCATTTGGAATTGAAAATCTTCAAGATGGGATTTACCTAATTAATATAGAAAATGATTTAGGCTCAGTAACTAAAAAAATAGTGTTGAGAAAAAACTAAGAAAATCAAAAAAGCTTCCAATTGGAAGCTTTTTTTATACATGAATAATTTCGTCTTCAATTAACAAATCTTCTCTTCGCATGCGTAAAAAGATTTGAGCCACGGCAATTACATCTTTTTCACAATAGATTACAATTCTGTCAATGTCTTTTTCTACATAATAAACGTGTGCCACTTGACTTCCGTCAATATCTCCTTTGGGAGAAGGAATCCCCAAAATTTTAGTCATTAGTTTTAAAGAGGTGAAATGTTTGTAGTCGCCAAATTTCCATAACTCTAAAGTATCCAAATGTGGAATTTCCCATGGCTTTTTCCCAAATAAATTGAGCTTATTTGGAATAGGGATTTGATTGATAATCATTCTTCTGGCAATAAACGGAATGTCAAACTCTTTAGCATTATGACCACATAAAACATGTTGCGCTTGGTTAAAATGATTTTCTAATAAATTGGAGAAATCTTTTAAAATCTTTTTCTCATCACCAAAAAAGGAAGTAACTCTAAAATTTCTAATGTATCCTTTATTTACAAAATACCCAACCGAAATACAA
The DNA here is from genome assembly GCA_947478365.1 of Flavobacteriaceae bacterium. Classification (GTDB taxonomy): domain Bacteria; phylum Bacteroidota; class Bacteroidia; order Flavobacteriales; family Flavobacteriaceae; genus Flavobacterium. The sequence goes on from CANJWG010000001.1 coordinate 35,205, forward strand.
ATAATTTTTCCAAACTCGGCCCAAATCCCGGCGCGGTCATAAAAATCTTCTGGAGTATATTCTTCGCGTCTTTGGTATTGCGTTTTTTGTTCCCAAAGTTGTTTCATATCATCATCCAAAGAAAGAAAGTTTTCTTCTTCGGGAACAGTTTCAATATCAATAAAAAGAATATTATTGAGATTTATCTTTTCTATCATTATATTAAATTTAGGAATTTACGGACGTGAAATTAAGTAATCAAATTCAAATATGAAAGAAAAAGTTTAAAAAAATGATTGCTGCTTTGAAGGATTTTCATGTTCCAATAACCATTTTTCCCCTTCAGTTAAAACAGATATTTCGTAAATCTCGTGTACATCGCCAACAATTTTGGTGATTCCGAATGGCAATTCTTTGCAGGCGGACTTCATTATAGCTTATTTACTCGCGATGTTTGCAAAGTTCGCAGTGAAATTATTTTGAAAAGCTAAAAATGTAATCTTCCAGCGCTTTCAATTCCTTTTCGCTCATACTTTTAGTGATGGCAAAGTTGGCTTTCATAATATCATATTGACTTGGGTCAATTATGGGTTCGCTTTCTTCTTGTAGAAAGGAAACAATGCTCCCTTTTTTTGCTTTGTAGATTTTAGCAATCTCTTGTAAACTTGGACCAATAATTTTCTGATCGGATTTATGACAGGCAATACAATTCCCTTCGCCTTCAAAAAGTTCCTGCCCTGAAATTTTTGTTGCTGTTTCGTCTACAGAAGTTTCGAATTTATCCTCTTTGGATTTACAGGAAAACAGACAAAATAAAATTATTATTAATGATAGTTTTTTCATTTAAAAAAATAATACCCCGAATGTCCACTGGACATTCTCCTCTTAATATCAAATATTCAATAAAACAGCCGCTTCTTTGGCAAAATAAGTCGAAATCAAACTTGCTCCTGCTCTTTTGATGCACATTAATTGTTCCATCATAATTTTGTCGTGGTCGAGCCATCCTCTTTCGGACGCAGCTTTAATCATGGCATATTCGCCCGAAACGTGGAAAACCGTTACCGGAACATTGACTGCGTTTTTGACTTCTCGAACGATATCAAGATACGCAATTCCTGGTTTTACCATAACCATATCAGCGCCTTCTTCCACATCCATAAGGGCTTCTTTTATTGCTTCAATGCGATTGGCATAATCCATTTGATAGGTTTTTTTGTCTTTTGGCACTTCGACAGGCTCAGTATTAGATTTATTGTCTTTTGGCGCACTGTCTAAAGCATCTCGAAACGGCCCATAAAATGCTGAAGCATATTTAGCTGAATAGCTCATGATTCCAACATTTGAAAATCCGGCAGCATCTAAACCTTGACGAAGTCGTAAAACACGTCCGTCCATCATGTCGCTTGGCGCCACAAAATCGGCTCCTGCTTGAGCATGAGAAACAGCCATTTTTACTAAGGCATCATTAGTAGCATCGTTGGCAACATCGCCGCCTTGCCTGCCGGCAGGCAGGTTTTCAATAATTCCATCGTGACCATAAATAGAATAGGGATCCAAAGCAACATCGGGCATAACAATCATTTCTGGGCAAGCATTTTTGATGGCTTTGATAGCTTGCTGCATCAATCCATTTTGATTCCAAGCTTCTTTTCCGGTGTTGTCTTTTAAACTTTCATCAACTTTTACATAGATATTTACAGCTCTGATTCCGAGAGCAAAAACTTCTTTAACTTCTTCCACTGTTAAATCGATAGATCGACGAAAAATCCCAGGCATGGATGGGATTTCCAATTTATAATTTTCGCCTTCTGTAATGAACATTGGGAACATAAAGTCTGATGGGGAGAGTGTTGTTTCTCTAACAATGGTTCTTATTGCTTCTGATGTTCTTAATCTTCTGCCTCTTTGTAATGGGAACATAGTTTTCGATTTAGGATTTTCGATTTAGGATTTAGGATTTGCTTCCAAAACCCAATCGATTGGATTCATTAATACTTTAATTAATTTTTCTTCTTCACTTCCAACTTCCGGATGATGGTCATAAGCCCATTGCACATGTGGCGGTAAACTCATCAAGATGCTTTCAATTCGACCGTTTGTTTTTAATCCAAACAACGTTCCTTTATCGTGGACTAAATTAAATTCGACATAACGCCCTCGACGTATTTCTTGCCAAGTTCGTTGCGCGGCAGTATAATTTAAATCTTTTCTTTTTTCCACAATTGGAACGTATGCTTCAAGGAAACTATTGCCAACTTCTGAAACAAAGTTAAACCAATTTTCCATTGTCATGTCTTCTGAATCTTTACAATAATCGAAAAACAAACCGCCAATGCCACGAGCTTCATTTCGGTGTGCATTCCAAAAATAAGCGTCGCATTGCCTTTTAAATTTAGGATAAAATTCCGTATTATGTTTGTCGCAAGCTATTTTACAGGTTTGGTGAAAATGTTTTGCGTCTTCCTCAAACAGATAATAAGGTGTTAAATCTTGTCCGCCACCAAACCAAGAATTTATTATTTTTCCATCATCATCGTACATTTCAAAATAGCGCCAATTAGCATGAACAGTCGGCACCAAGGGATTTTTAGGATGAATGACTAAACTCAATCCACAGGCAAAAAAATCGGCTGCACCAACATTAAACATTTTTTGCATGGCTTCGGGTAATTTTCCGTGAACGGCAGAAATGTTTACACCACCTTTTTCAAAAACTTCCCCGTTTTCAATCACACGTGTTTTTCCACCGCCACCTTCAGGTCGTTCCCATATGTCTTCACGGAATTTGGCCACGCCATCGACTACTTCTAGGGCTGAAGTGATTTGGCCTTGGAGTTGGAGGATATATGTATAAAAGTTGTCTTTCATTAAAATTAGTTTTCAGTCGCAGTTTTCAGTCGCAGAATTGAAACTGGAAACTGTGACTGTGACTGCCTACTTATTATATTCTTTCACCGCCTCCACAAAAGCCTTCGCATGATCAACAGGAATATTTGGTAAAATGCCGTGACCAAGATTTACGATATAATTGTCTGCCCCGAATTCATTTATCATTTGATGCACCATTTTTTTGATAGTTGGTATTGGAGAAAGCAAACGACTTGGGTCAAAATTCCCTTGAAGGGTTATTCTTCCACCTGATAAATAACGGGCATTTCTTGCTGAACAGGTCCAGTCAACACCAAGTGCTGACGCTTTTGATTTTGCCATATCATTCAAAGCAAACCAACACCCTTTCCCGAATACAATTACCTTTGTATCTTCGGCTAAAGCTTCAACGATTTGGTTAATATATGGCCATGAAAATTCGTTATAATCAACTGGTGATAACATTCCGCCCCACGAATCAAAAATTTGAATGGCATTGCAACCTGCTTTTACTTTTTCTTTCAAGTACAAAATGGTAGTGTCGGTGATTTTTTGTAATAATGTATGTGCTGCAACTGGATTTGAGAAACAGAATGCTTTAGCAGTGTCAAAGCTTTTTGAACCTTTCCCTTCCACAGCATAACAAAAAATTGTCCATGGTGACCCTGCAAAACCGATTAGTGGAACCTCATCGTTCAGCATTTCCTTAGTCAATTTTATCGCGTCAAAAACGTAACCTAAGGTTTCGTACATATCTGGAACAAAAACTTGATTCACTTGATCCATTGTTCGAATTGGATTTGGAATTATTGGCCCCAAATTATCCTTCAGCTCTACGTGAATTCCCATAGCACGTGGCACCACCAAAATATCAGAAAACAAAATGGCCGCATCTGGTTTTACGATTCTAATAGGTTGTACAGTTATTTCGGCAGCTAATTCCGGTGTTTCGCAACGAGTGAAAAAATCATATTTGTCGCGTAACGCTCTAAATTCGGGTAAATATCTCCCAGCCTGACGCATCATCCAAACTGGAGGACGCTCAACGGTTTCGTTATTTAAGGCTCTTAAAAAAAGGTCGTTTTTAATCATTGTTATTAAGCGTTAGGCTTTAGGCAATATGCTTTAAGCTCTTATTATTATTTTTGCATACAGCATAAAGCTTAGATCCTATTGCTGTAAAATTCTACACATTTCATTACTACGCTTTCCATTGTTGGCTGGTTGGCGATCATTCTGTTTGTTGTTATATATTTTAATGCTTCGGCTGTTGTGTTGCCGATACAAAAACAAATTTTATCGTCGATTTTATTTTCCTGCAGATAACTTTCTACCGCTGATGGACTAAAAAATAGTATTCCATTTGGTATGAAAGGGATTTCATGTGTTGTTAAAACCGTTTCATACACTTCAATCTCATCTAACGTAATTTGAACCAATCGCAATGCATCAGGCAAAAAGTCTCTTCTAATATTTCCACAAAAAAAGGTAAAACTGTTTTTTGAATATTGGCTACAAATAATCAATGCTAATTCTGCAGCATAGGCCGAATATTCAATAACTTCAAATCCATTTTCTTCCAACAAAGCTTTAGTTTTTTCGCCAACACAAAAACATTTTCTGCTTTTTATTTCTACTAATTTTTTATTTCTAAGAACACTTTCTACTGCATTTTGACTCGTAAAAATTAAATAATCGTTCGTTGTTTCAATATCAAAATCTTTGTTTTGAATGGAAATAAAATCCTGGTCAAAAACCGAAAAATTCGCAATCAACAATATTTGCTTTTGTCTTTCTGAAAGCTTCTTTGTTGATACTATGCAAATTTGATTTTGCATTATTTTTTCAATCCGTTTTTGATTTCTTTCATCAGCTTGTCACCCCCATTCCCTAAAATTTCCTGAGCCGAATTAAATCCTAATTTCTTCCACTCTATAATGTCTACCTTTTTTTCAATGTCAATTTTTTGTTTCCCGTCTATCGATAACAAAACTCCTTTAAAATCTATCGTGTCATCCTCTTCGTTATATTTTGCAAGAGCTCCTATTGGCGCAGTACATCCGCCTTCGAGTGTTCTTAAAAATTGCCTTTCGATATAAGTGCATATTTCGGTTTCTATATCGTTGAGTTGTGAAAGGGCATCAATGGTAAACGAATCATTTTCCATTGCAACTATAACCATTGCCCCTTGTGCCGGAGCTGGAATCATCCAGTCCAAATTGATGAAACTATCCGGTTTTAAGTTGATTCGTTCCAAACCCGCTGCGGCAAAAACAGCTGCTTCCCAGTCGTTATCTTTCAGTTTTTGCATTCTGGTATTTACATTTCCGCGTAAATCAACAACCTTGTGATTTGGATATTTATTCCACCATTGTGCTTGGCGACGTAAGCTTCCTGTGGCAATTGTTGCTTCTTTATTAAGAAAATCGAGACCTCCTTTGTGTACCAATATATCCAAGACGTTTGCTCTTTTTAAAACAGCTGCCTGCACAATTCCTTTAGGTAAAGCTGTTGGAACATCTTTCATTGAATGCACCGCTATATCGACTTGACCATTTATCATGGCAATGTCTAAAGTTTTTGTAAAAATTCCAGTTATTCCAAGTTCGTATAATGGTTTGTCAAGCATAATATCGCCATCCGACTTAACAGTAATAATTTCTGTTTTATACCCAAAATCTTGAAGTTGTTTTTGAACCGAGTTGGCTTGCCAAAGAGCTAATTGGCTATCACGAGTTCCTATGCGAATGGTTTTTTTGGTCACTTTGTTTTATTTTTCAAGTAAAAAGTAACTTATTAAAAGAATGATTTCTCTTGTTCTAATTGAAATACTTTTTCAATCCACTCAATTCCTTCATCCATTGAATCACCATCTTTTAGTTGATTTACAAAATGATTAGTAATTTTTTGAATTATTCTATTGCTAATTAATTCGGCTTGTTCTTCGTTAAAATTAGAATACTTTTTACGTTGTACATTCAACTCCCCTTCTTTAATGGCGTTTAATTTTTCTTTTAATGCTTGAATGGTTGGAGCAAACTTTCTGTTTTTTGTCCAAGCTGTAAATTCATCTTTTATTTCATCTATGATTGCTTCAGCTGCAGGTATATGCAGTTTGCGATTCTCGAGTGTTTCGTCAGTAATTTGAGATAGGTGATCTAAATGAATCAATGTAACACCATTTATTTCCTGAACATTTTCGTTTACATTTTTCGGAATTGACAAATCTAAAATCAACAATGGTTTTTTTAGATTCAATATTGCTTTGTCAACTGTTGGGTTCTGTGCTCCAGTTGCAACAACAACAACGTCAGCGTTTTGCAATTCTAATTGCAAATCGGCGTAATCTTTTACAATAACATCTAGTTTTTGAGCCAATTTTTCGGCTTTGTCTTTTGTCCTATTGATTAAAGTTATATGGTCGTGCTTGGTATGTTTTACCAAATTTTCGCAAGTGTTTCTCCCAATTTTTCCTGTTCCGAAAAGAAGAATGTTTTTATTGGCAATGTCTTCAACGTTTCTAATAATATATTGAACAGAGGCAAATGAAACAGAAGTAGCGCCAGTAGAAATTTCGGTTTCGGTTTTTATTTTTTTACTAGCTTGGATAACGGAATTTACTAATCTTTCCATAAAAGAATTTACTAATCCGTTTGATTTACTTTGAATAAAAGCAATTTTTAACTGACTGATAATTTCAAAATCTCCTAAAATTTGGCTGTCTAAGCCCGTTCCTACACGAAACATATGACTTACAGCTTCTTGATTTTTAAATATATATGCTACTTCTTGGAATTCTTCAACAGTTCCTTTGCTGTTCTCACAAAGCAATTTGATTAACTCGTATGGATGATTGGCAAATCCATAAATTTCAGTTCTATTACAGGTTGAAGTAACGATTAAAGATTCAATCCCTTCAGCTTCGGCTTGCATTAACAAGGTTGATTTCGCATTTGCATCCAAGCTAAACTTCCCTCTTAGTTCTGCATCTGCTTTTTTATAACTTAATCCAATGGCATAAAAAGAAGTGTGCTTAGTCATATTATAATTTTCCATATTCTACTTTACCTAAAAAGTACAACAAAACTATTGTTAACTAATTTATAAAAGTAACGCTTAAAGTACAATTTGTATCGCTGTGAGATATTTTATTTACGAATTATCTTTTTAGGGTTATTTATTATAAATTTGTACTGAAATCAAGTGCTAACAATTTTATTATATAGACTGGTTCTAAATAATATTTTTACTTGACCTCAAAAATATATACAAAAAAATATCGCTATGGGTTCTCAAGAAATAATAACAATTGAAAATGATTTCACCCTAATTCGTTTTCAAAGTGATGAAAATGAAAGTTTTCATGTAAAAAAGCATATTAATCAAGGACTAATCCAATTTCATTTTGGTATCAAGGGCAAAGCTAAATTTGTATTTAATGAAGGAACTTATGCTTTAGATTTAAGGGAAGAAAAATCATTGCTTTTTTATAACCCTCAGAAAGAATTGCCTTTGAATTTAGAATTAATGCCTAATTCTTGGGTGATTTCAGTAATAATTTCCATCCAAAAATTTCATGGGTTATTCTCTAAGGATGCAAATCATATCCCGTTTTTAAGCGACGAGAATAAAGACCGTAAATATTATAAAGAGAATGATATAAGCCCATCGATGGCAATAGTATTAAGCCAACTTTTTCATTATAACTTAAATCCACAAATAAAAAATTTATATTATAAAGGCAAAGGTTACGAATTGTTGAGTTTGTATTTCAATCGTTCCGAAGATCCGGATGCAGAGCAATGTCCGTTTTTAATTGATGAAGAAAATGTGTTGAAAATTAGAAAAGCCAAAGAAATTATTATTACAAACATGGCGGAACCGCCTGGTTTAGAAGAACTCTCAGATCAAGTTGGATTAAGTCTGAAAAAGCTAAAAATGGGTTTTAAGCAAATTTATGGCGATACGGTTTATGGCTATTTATTTGATTATAAAATGGATTATGCTAGACAATTATTAGACAGCGGCTCATATAATGTAAACGAAGTTGGGCTAAAAATTGGCTACAGTACCGGAAGTCATTTTATTGCTGCTTTCAAAAAGAAATTTGCCACAACTCCAAAAAAATATTTAATGTCATTAAACCAAAATACATAATCTAACCGATTTCGTATTCCAAATACAAATAAAAAAGAAGTTCTTTACATTTATAAATTTAAAATTCAGATTCCTCATCCAAAATTTTTGGGTTAGGAATGACAAAAAAAGAAAACTATGAAAGGAGTATTATTAGTCAATTTGGGTTCGCCCGAAAGTCCAACGCCAGCAGCTGTAAAGCCATACTTAGATGAATTTTTAATGGATAAATACGTTATAGATGTACCTTTTTTGTTGCGTGCATTGTTAGTTCGTGGTATTATTTTGCAAACGAGACCAAAAAAATCGGCAGAGGCTTATTCAAGAATATGGACTGATGAAGGCTCGCCACTGATTGTAATTTCGAAAAAAATGCACAAAAAAGTGGAAACTTTAGTAGATATTCCAGTTGCCTTAGCTATGCGTTATGGGACGATTACTATTAAAAAAGGCTTACAAGAATTAAAAGATAAAGGTGTTGCTGAAGTGATGCTTTTGCCTCTATATCCGCAACATGCCATGGCTTCTACAACAACTATTTTAGTTTTGGCAGAAGAATTGCGCAAGGAATTTTTCCCTGAAATGAAATTTACAATTGTTCCTGCATTTTATAATAAACCTGATTATATCAAAGCATTATCAAATTCGATAAAAAAACATTTAGAAGGATTTGATTATGATCATTTATTGTTTTCTTATCATGGGATTCCTAAACGTCATATTCGCAAAACAGATGTGACCAAATCACATTGTAAAATGGACCGAACATGTTGTAAAACTCCATCACCGGCTCATGAGTTTTGCTACAGTCATCAGTGCTATGAAACCACTAAACAAGTAGTGAAACAATTAGGAATTCCAGAAGGGAAATACAGCCAAACCTTTCAATCACGATTGGCAGGTGACAAATGGTTAACACCTTATACTGATGTTGAAATTAACAAAATGCCCGAGCAAGGAATCAAGAAACTGGCTGTGGTGACTCCGGCTTTTGTTTCTGATTGTTTAGAAACATTAGAAGAAATAGCCATGGAAGCCAACGAACAGTTTTTGCATCATGGTGGAGAAGAGTTTATGGCGATTCCTTGCATGAATGATGAAGACGAATGGTGTGGTGTAGTTGCAAATTGGATAAAAGATTGGGATAAATAAGTTTTAAAATGGAATTATACAATTATATAAAATCACTACATCTCATCTTTGTCATAACTTGGTTTGCGGGTTTGTTTTACATTGTTCGCTTGTTTGTATACCAAATTGAAGCCAACGACAAACCTTCTCCAGAAAAAGAAATTCTGCAAAAACAATACAAAATAATGGCCTATCGCTTATGGTATATCATTACGTGGCCAAGTGCTTTTTTAGCAGTTTTTTTTGCACTTTGGTTGATGATTATAATGCCTACTTGGATACAAATGCCCTGGATGCAGATCAAATTGGGATTTGTAGTCTTACTAATTGCCTACCAAATAAAATGTCATTTAATTTATAAAGAATTACAAAATGATATTTTTAATTATTCATCCAACTTCATGCGGCTTTGGAATGAGGGCGCCACGATTATACTTTTTGCGGTTGTTTTTTTAGTAATTTTAAAAAGTACTTTCAACTGGATTTATGGCGTAATCGGAATTGTTTTGTTCTCAATTTTAATTATGCTAGGATTTAAATTTTACAAACGAATTCGCGAAAGAAAATCTAACCACTAAGTTCACTAAGAAAGCACGAAGAACACTATGAAACTTTGTGCGCTTTGTGCCTTCATAGTTCTTTGTGGTAAAAAATTTAAAATGGTAAAAAACTTCAAAATGTCTATGCTATCACTTCGGATTAGGATTTTCCTATCGATGATTATATTGATATTAATGGCTTCCATTTTGATGGCTTCCATATCAATTATTCAATTTAGAAACGAAGCCAAAGATTACCATCAAAAACGCTTGGACCAAAAAGAATTTGCCATAAAAGAACATATCAATTATGTGCTTTCTAATACAACCTATCCGCTTACAGAGAAAAATCTTCCGCTTATTTTTAAAGATAAAATACATGAATTGGCTGACATTCATAATCTAGAAATCAATATTTACGGATTGAACGGGAAGCTATTAAAATCATCCAAAGCTTCTTTTTCTGTTGACAAAGTTGCGCCGCCAATTCCAAAATATGTGCTTAAACTAGTTCAATCATCGGTTGAAAAAAGATATGTTGATATTAAAAGTGTCAACGGTGTAAAGAACCGCTCTTCTTATAGTCAAATAAAAGATGACAAATTCAAGCCTCTCGGTATTTTGAATATTCCTTATGTTGAAGATGATAGTTTTTATGAAACGGAATTACAACAATTTTTGTTGCGTTTAAGCCAAGTCTATTCTTTTATGTTAATTATTGCTTTTGCCTTAGCTTATTTCCTCGCGAGTTATATTACCAAATCCTTAAAGACAATTTCAGATAAAATCAATGAAACAAGCTTGAACCAAAAAAACGAAAAAATCGTTATTGAAGCAAACAGCAGAGAAATTAATTCGTTGATAAACGCCTATAATCAAATGGTGGATAAATTAGAAGATAGCGCCACGATGCTTGCCCAAAGCGAACGTGAACAGGCTTGGCGCGAAATGGCAAAACAAGTCGCACATGAAATCAAAAATCCGTTGACGCCAATGCGCTTGACGGTGCAAAGTTTCCAGCGAAAATTTGATGCTAGTGATCCTGATTTAAAACAAAAACTCAACGATTATTCCAAAACATTAATTCAGCAAATTGATACGATGAGTGCAGTGGCTTCAGCATTTTCAAACTTTGCTTCGATGCCTGCGCAACAAAATGAAACGCTAAATGTGGTTCAGGTTGTTGAATTGGCATTGGATATTTTCAATGAAGATTTTATTGTCTTTAAAAGCAATAAAGAATATATCATTTCCAAAATCGACAGAACGCAATTGATACGTATTATTACCAATTTGGTTAAAAATGCTATTCAATCCATTCCGGATGAACAGGAAGAAAAAAAAGTTTTGGTTTCGGTTAACGAAGTAGAAAACGATGTAATCATTACCGTTGAGGACAATGGAATTGGAATAGAATCGGATAATATTGAACACGTTTTTGAACCTAAATTTACCACCAAAACCAGCGGAATGGGATTAGGTTTAGGAATTATAAAAAACATTATAGAAAATTACAAAGGAACTATTACATTTGAAACTGAACTTGGAAGAGGAACAACGTTTTTTGTTTCGCTACCTATTGTAAAATAATTTTAACTTATAAATTTGCCACGAATACACGAATATTTTTGGATTACTATTTTTAGATTTAGTAGAAAAAATTATCCATTATTAGTGAATTCGTAGCCAAAACTCAAAATATGAACTTCGATAACATTATTGTAACTACGGGAAACGGCATTGGGCAAATCACCATCAATCGCCCATCAAAATTAAACGCTCTTAATATGGCGACCATTCAAGAATTACACAATGCCTTTGAAAGCCTGGAAAATGATACAGCTGTTAGGGTTATTATCATCACAGGCGAAGGCGAAAAGGCTTTTGTTGCCGGAGCTGATATTTCAGAGTTTGCAAGTTTTACAGTAGAAGAAGGTGCGCAATTGGCAGCTCAAGGACAAGAATTACTTTTTAATTTTGTCGAAAATTTAAGAAAACCTGTCATCGCAGCCGTGAATGGTTTTGCCCTTGGTGGTGGATTGGAATTAGCGATGGCGTGTCATTTCAGAATTGCCTCTGATAATGCAAAAATGGGATTGCCCGAAGTTTCTCTTGGCGTAATTCCGGGTTATGGCGGAACGCAACGTTTGCCACAACTTATTGGAAAAGGCCGCGCGATGGAAATGATAATGACTGCTGGAATGGTTTCAGCTGAAGAGGCTTCTCGTGCCGGTTTAGTGAATCATGTTGTTCCACAATCAGAACTTTTAGATTTTACAAGAGGCATTGCTGCTAAAATTATGCGCAACTCACCTTTTGCTATTGGTAGAGCCATAAAATGTGTCAATGCCAACTTCAAAGACGGTGTAAATGGTTTTGAAACCGAAATCAGAAACTTTGGGAAATGTTTTGGAACTGAAGATTTTAAAGAAGGAACCTCAGCCTTTTTGGAAAAAAGGAAAGCTGAGTTTTCAGGAAATTAGTTAGTCCTCATTAGCAGACTTCGGTCGCAGAAGTATAGTTGTAAACTGTGACTGCAAACTGAACACTATTTCGCTCCTTCCCATTCGGCATAAAACTGCGAAAGGAAATTCTCCATGTATTGGTGTCTTGATTCGGCTATTTTTTTGCCTGATAGCGTATTCATTTTGTCTTTTAGCAACAATAACTTTTCGTAGAAGAGATTCATTGTTGGCGATTCAGAAGTTTTGTATTCTTCTTTACTCATGTTAAGGTTTGGGGTAATTTCAGGATTATATAATGCTCTATTTTTAAAGCCCCCATAATTAAAACATCTTGCAATTCCGATAGCGCCAATGGCATCTAATCTGTCTGCATCCTGAACAATTTCAAGTTCTTTGGAATGGAAGCTTTTTTTAAAGTTTCCTCCTTTAAACGAAATGTTTTCAATAATATTAATTACGTGCTGAATGGTTCGTTCATCAATCTTTTCTGATTCTAAAAAATTGCGCGCTGTTTTTGGTCCAACAGATTCGTCTCCATCGTGAAATTTACTGTCGGCAATATCATGAAGTAGTGCACCTAGTTTTACAACCATTATATCACAATCTTCTTCTTTAGCGATTAAAAGTGAATTTTTGTAAACGCGTTCAATGTGAAACCAATCGTGTCCGCCTTCGGCGTTTTCAAGTTTTTCTTTTACAAAAAGAATGGTCTTATCAATTATTGACATTGGTTATCCAATCACAGCTGGTTCAACCCATTTGAAAATTGTAGATTCAGCAGGAATCACTAATCTTTCAGAAACTTTTGCCATTCTGGCTGGTAATTTCATTAGATAATCTCTTGCTTTTTCGGCTTCATCTGTTAAGCCCGAAAGCTTATCAATTTCCCATTTCTCGATTAGTTTTTGCATAATATCTACATAATCCGAAGCGGTGTAGACTCCAATCCGTTGGGCAGAGTCTGAAAAATTTAAAAAGGCGGAGCTTATTTTTTCGCCAGATTCTCTTAAGAATTGAGCCGGCATAACAATTTTTTGCTTCATCATATAGTTGAACGCTAATAGCATTTCGCTTGGGTCAACTTTAAAAATTTGGGTTACAAATTCGCTATAAGCATGATGATGACGCATTTCGTCACCAGCTATCATTTTACACATTTTTGATAATTTTTTATCGCCGTATTGCTTAGCCAATTGCGCCACGCGGTTATGTGAAATATAAGTCGCTAATTCCTGAAAACTCGTATATACAAAATTTTTGTATGGATCACGTCCTGTGCCTATATCAAATCCGTCTGCAATTAAATGATGCGTTGTAATTTCAACTTCACGCATATTTACGCGCCCAGATAAATACAAGTATTTATTTAACAAATCCCCATGACGATTTTCTTCTCCAGTCCACTGACGCACCCATTTACTCCAAGGGTTATTTTCAACTTGTCCAACGCCATCAACATCCATCAACCATGATTCGTAGGTTGGCAAAGCTTCTTCGGTAATGGTATCGCCAACAAGCGTAACCCAAAAATCGTATGGCAAATCTTTAGCAATTTCACGCAATTCTTTCAGTTCTTCAAAGAAATTTTCATCTTCCGAATTGGGTAAAAAATCTGATGGTTGCCAAATTTTCTCGACAGGTATCAAATATTCCTCCATGAAACCTTCTACTTTATTTTCCAGAAATTGCATAACTTCTAGACGGATATTTTTTATTGACATTGTTTAAATTTTAATAGATTGGATAACTGCTTTTTCTGTTTTCTCCATCAATTCTTCAAAAGTAAAGTCTTTTACAGCAATAGCTTCGTGAATAATAAATTGCAAATGATTGCCTAAACCCATTGGAAAAGCACCAAATTTAACTATTTCCCACGAATTATTAATAGTAATTGGTACAACATAAGCCGAAGGCGCATATTTACATAGGATTTTTAAGCCGTTTTGGGCAAATTCTTTTGGCTTTCCATCCTTACTTCTTGTCCCTTCCGGAAAAATAACAGCTGAACGTTTATGCTTTTCAATATATTCTGACAGTTCTTTTATCAACGGAATGGCTTGTTTTGGATCTTTTCTATCTATTAGGATTGAGCCTCCATTCCTAAGATTATATGAAACACTTGGAATGCCTTTTCCTAATTCTTTTTTACTGACAAATTTAGCATGAAAACGTCGCAAATACCAAATAATTCCAACAATATCATATAGACTTTGATGGTTAGAAACAAAAATTATTGGGACATCTTTTGGTATAGTATCTCTATTTTCAAAGGAATATCTTGTCCCTAAAATGTTTGTACATCTTATTAAAAAAAAATTTAAATAATCAACACTTTTTTTATGGGCCTGATAGCCAAAAACATTGAAGCATATCCATTGAATAGGATGAAAAACAACTAAACACAATCCAAAACAAAGATAGTATACAACAGAAATTGGATATGAAATAAGCTTTTCCATTAGTTAAAAATAAAGCACAAAAATAAGTAAAAATCAAAGGATGCAGTATAAAAAAAGGTAAATAACATTTTAAAAAATATACACTTTTTGTACACCTTTTTTAATTTAAAGGCCGATACCTTTATAGAAATGATAATTTATGTCAAAAGAGTTGAAGTAATTTGTTCAAAACTCCTCTGATTTGTATCCTATAACATGAAAAAAAGCATTATTTTTATGCCACAAAATTTATAAAAAATGAGTTCAGAAAAAGAAGCCAAATTAAAAGCATTACAACTAACACTTGATAAATTAGATAAAGCTTACGGAAAAGGTACCGTAATGAAAATGGGTGACAAAGCCGTTGAAGAAGTAGAAACTATTCCTTCTGGCTCCCTTGGATTAGATTTAGCTTTGGGAGTAAATGGGTATCCTAGAGGAAGAGTTATCGAAATATATGGCCCGGAATCCTCAGGGAAAACAACCTTAACATTACACGCTATTGCAGAAGCTCAAAAAGCTGGAGGTATTGCTGCCTTTATTGATGCTGAACATGCTTTCGATAGAAATTATGCTGAAAAATTAGGAGTAGATATTGAAAATTTAATTATTTCTCAACCGGATAATGGAGAACAAGCATTGGAAATTGCGGAAAACTTAATTCGTTCCGGTGCTATTGACATTGTTGTTATCGACTCTGTTGCAGCATTAACACCTAAAAGCGAAATTGAAGGTGAAATGGGAGATTCTAAAATGGGATTGCATGCTCGTTTGATGTCTCAAGCATTGAGAAAGTTAACTGGAACTATTAGTAAAACAAATTGTACCGTATTTTTCATAAATCAGTTGAGAGAAAAAATCGGAGTTATGTTTGGAAATCCTGAAACGACTACTGGTGGAAATGCATTAAAATTCTATGCTTCGGTTCGTTTAGACATTCGTCGTTCTTCTCAAATTAAAGATGGTGAAAATGTAATTGGAAACAGAACCAAAGTTAAAGTTGTAAAAAACAAAGTAGCGCCTCCTTTTAAAACTGCGGAGTTCGATATTATGTATGGAGAAGGGGTTTCAAAAACGGGCGAAATTCTTGATTTAGCCGTTGAATTTGAAATCATCAAAAAAGCAGGTTCTTGGTTTAGCTATGGTGACACAAAACTTGGGCAAGGAAGAGATGCAGTTAAAGTCTTGATAAAAGATAATCCAGAATTAGCCGATGAATTAGAACAAAAAATAAAAGATCATATTAAAGAAAGTAATTCTTAACAAACTATAACATCCCATTAAAATTTTAACGGGATGTTTTTTTTGTAACTTAACGCAACTCTATTTGTGAAAAAGTATACTAACAAAATATTATATCATGAGTAAAAAAATAACCTCCTTTTTAGCCCTGTTTTTTATATTAAATTCTTGTTCTCCAGGTGACGATACCCAATACTCGTTTAAATTAATGCCTATAGAAAGTGTAGATATTCCTAGTGAATTTACTTTAGGGGAGACCTACCCAATAACTGTTCACTATACAATACCTTCAAGTTGTTATTACTTTAGCTCATTTTATTATAATAAAGATTTAAACATAAGAACTATAGCTATTGAGAATGTTATAGCTGAAAGAAATAATTGTCAGGATTTGAGTGCGGCAGATGGCGCTAGTGCCTATACTTTTAATTTTTATGTAACCAGTAATGGTTCTTATGTTTTTAAATTTTATCAAGGAAAAGATGATCAAGGAAATAATATTTTTCTGGAATATGAAGTGCCTGTTACGAATTAAATAACAATCAATTTTTTGAAAATTGAATCTGAATCAACGCATAAATGATTCCAAAAACAATGATAGAAAAGCACAAGAACAGTTATACAAATTGTAATCGCTAAAACTGTTTGTGGCTTGCTTACTAGTAATATCGGGAAAGAATTGCTAAATCCGGGACTCTTTTTTTATGGATTAAATTCTTGAAGTTGTTTTAAAATTACCTGGCGGACATTCGCCTTTATTGTTTTTTTATATTCAGAAGTTTGGTTTTTGGTGTCAAAGAAATGATGAATTTTTACACGCATTAAACCAGGACTTCCGCTGAAAAAAGTATAAGAAAAGTGCTTTTTGTTATCGGCAAAAGTAAGCGGAACAATAGGAATGTGGTGGTCAATCGCTAATCGAAAAGCGCCGTCTTTAAATTCATCCAATACAATTGATTCATCATAAGGAACACCACCTTCCGGAAAAATGCATATACTCAATCCTTGATTTAATCTATTTTGAGCTCTTTCAAAAACAGCCATCCTGCTTTTTGAACTACTTCTATCTACCAAAATACAAGTCCTTTTATAGAAAAATCCGAA
The DNA here is from genome assembly GCA_947478365.1 of Flavobacteriaceae bacterium. GTDB lineage: Bacteria > Bacteroidota > Bacteroidia > Flavobacteriales > Flavobacteriaceae > Flavobacterium. The sequence continues at coordinate 52,110 of CANJWG010000001.1, forward strand.
TAGTGGAATCTTAGCCAATTCTTTTTTGCCTACAAAAACAAAAGGGTTTTTCACTACTGAAAGCATCAACATAATATCAGTCATCGAGGTATGATTGGCAACAAACATATAACTTTTGCCTTCTATAATTTCTTCTTCTTTTTCCAATTGAACTTTGAAACCCATTCCAAATAATATAATTTTTGCCCAAATTCTAGCCATTACAAAAAAATAAGGATACCATTTCTCTGAAAGAATAGAGATAAAAAGAAAGGGGAACATAACAATTATAGGAATCGCCATTAAAACGTAGAACCAAACGCGATAAAGTGTCCAAAAAACAATTTTCAATGCTCTCATGTTGTCAAATGTAATGAAAGGTATGCAATTTTTAATACAAAGGTTTAACTTTGCCATTAGAAAAAATTTGGAAATGTCAAAAATACTAACTGGAATTCAAAGTACAGGAACGCCTCATTTAGGAAACTTATTAGGTGCTATTTTGCCTGCTATTGAATTATCTCAAAACCCTAAGAACGAATCGTTTCTTTTTATTGCCGATTTGCATTCAATTACCCAAATAAAAAGCGGAGACGAACTTCGTCAAAATACCTATAGCACCGCTTCCGTTTGGTTAGCTTGTGGTTTAGACGTCAATAAAGTAATTTTTTATCGTCAGAGCGATGTGGTTCAAACAGCTGAATTGTCTTGGTATTTGAGTTGTTTTTTCCCTTTTCAACGTTTGACTCTAGCGCATTCTTTTAAAGATAAAGCCGATAGATTAGAAGACGTAAATGCGGGTTTGTTTTCATATCCTATGCTGATGGCTGCCGACATTTTACTTTATGACGCAGAATTTGTTCCAGTGGGAAAAGACCAATTGCAACATATTGAAATCACGAGAGATGTAGCGGCAAGATTCAATCATCAAATGGGTGAAACTTTTGTATTGCCCGAATCTAAAGTCGAAAAAGATACCATGTACGTACCCGGTACTGACGGCCATAAAATGAGCAAGTCTCGTGGGAATATCATCAATATATTCCTAGACGACAAAGCGCTGCGCAAACAAATCATGAGCATAGAAACCGATAGCACTCCACTAGAAGATCCAAAAGATACTGAAACCTGTAAAATATTTGGCATCTATAAATTATTAGCAAATGGGGAGCAAATTGCCGACATGAAAACCAAATATGCTAATCCAAATAGAGATTTTGGTTATGGTCATGCCAAACAGGAATTGTTTGAGTTAATTGTTGCCAACTTCAAAAACGAAAGAGAAAAATACAATTACTACATGAACAATTGGCCGGAAGTTGATGCTTTGCTAAAACAAGGAGCCACAAAAGCAGGAGCAATTGCTGATGCTGTTTTGAAAAGAGTAAGAGTGAAATTAGGATTTGAATAAACTTAAATCGCTTCAAACAATTTACCCGGCAGAGGTCGAATAACGCCTTTCAATTCCATGTTTAGGAGTAAAGTCGATATTCGGAAAATTGGGAAATCACATTCAAGAGCAATGATATCTAATAATTGCTTCCCATTTCGTTGAAGATAATCGTAAACTTTTTGTTCGTCAATATCAAGAGAAACAAAAAGTTGTTTTTGAATAACAGCCTTTTCATTATACGTTTGAGAATCAATCTTCCAATTCAGAATATAAACCAAATCAGCTGCAGAAGTCATCAAATTGGCTCGTTGTGTTTTGATTAAATTATTACATCCCTGACTATATTTATCTGAAGTTCTTCCTGGTACTGCAAATACATCCCGATTATAATCATTTGCCATTATTGCTGTAATTAACGAGCCCCCTTTTTCAGCACTTTCAATTACAACAGTTGCTTCACTCATTCCAGCGACGATACGATTTCGTTTTACAAAATTTTCTTTATCCGGATTTGAATCGCTCCAAAACTCCGTTAAAAAACCGCCATATTCTTCAATTTTGGCAACATATTTCTTATGTGGTTTTGGATAAACTTGGTTTAAACCATGGGCCAAAACTCCGATAGTTTGTAGGTTATTCTCCATAGCTGCCTGATGAGCAACAATATCGACACCGTATGCAAATCCACTAACAATTATTGGATTAAAAACGGCCAAATCTTCTATAAGTTTTTTACAGAATTCTATCCCGTGAGAAGTGACTTCTCGGGTCCCAACGATACTAATTATTTTTCTATTTTCTAAGTTTAAATTTCCAGAACCAAAAAGTAAAACCGGTCCATCAATACAATGTTTTAGTTTGTTAGGATATTCATCATTTTGGTAATGCAAAATGGTTATTTTCTCTTTTTCAATAAAACGCATTTCTTGTTCGGCTTTTTCAAAAATGGTTTTATCCCTGAGGTTTTTTATCAAAACAGCCCCTATTCCATCTATTGATCTAAGTGATTGTGTTTTGGATATAAAAACATTTTCTGCTGAACCACAATGATTTATGAGTTTTTTGGCGACAATATCTCCAACGCCTTCCACTTTTAATAGCGCCAATGTGTTAAAAAGTTCTGTTGAATTCACGTGCTTATTTTACTACAAAAATAATTATTTTTTCTTCGGATTGTTAATAAATTTTGTGAATAATTTTTTGAAAGTGTTATTGTTTATTTAAATTTGTCAATATGAAGATTGAACATTACATTTCCCAATTATTATATCGTTATCAATGTGTTACCGTGCCAGGATTTGGTGCATTTCTAACTGAATTTCAGTCGGCACAATTGGACGAAAACTCACATTCGTTTTATCCTCCAAAAAAGATGATTTCTTTCAATCCATTTATTAAAAACAATGATGGGTTGTTGGCTAATCATTTGGCACAAGCTGAAAAAATATCCTATGAGATAGCGGTAAATATTATTCAGAATGAAGTATCGCATTGGAAAACTAAAATTCAGGAATTTGGAAATTTCTCGGTTAAAAATATTGGTGATTTCTCGTTAAATTCCGAAAAAAACATTGTTTTTGTTCCTATTGATCAAATCAATTATCTAACTGCATCATTTGGGTTGAGTTCTTTTGTTTCGCCTTCTGTAAAAAGAGAAGTTTATAAAGAAGAAGTGCAACAATTGGAAGAAAAGACGCCAATTATTTTTACGCCAGAGAAAAAAAGAAACTATTCACTTTTAAAATACGCTGCAGTTTTCTTGTTATCCGCGGGAATTACAGGTACTGTTGGTTACAAATATTACGAAAACAAAATTGCGCAAGAAACACTTATAGTTGAAACCAATGTTCAAAAAAAGGTAAATCAAAAAATTCAAGAAGCTACTTTTTATATTTCAAATCCTTTACCTTCCGTTACACTTTCGGTTCCTGAAGAAAAACTGCCTTATTGTGTGGTTGCTGGTGCATTTAGGATAGAAAGTAATGCAGAAGAACAATATCAAAGACTGCTTACATTAGGGTTTAAAAAAGCCAAAAGATTAGCGCCAAATAAGCATGGACTATTTCCTGTGCTTTACGGTAGTTATCCTACCTACTCTGAAGCCCATGAAGCACTAAAGAATATTCAAAGATTAGACAACAAAGACGCTTGGCTTTTGGTTGATGAATTATAAAAAATCCCGTCTCGTTTTTTTGTTAACATGACGAGGTTTTTGATTTCAGTAATTACCTTTGCAAAAAAAATATGAATCCAAAACATCCTTCTGAATCCTTAACTATTTTAACTGATGTAGTTTTACCAGGCGAAACCAATCCTTTAAATAATCTTTTTGGAGGAGAATTATTAGCCCGAATGGACAGAGCTGCTAGTATTGCTGCTAGAAGACATTCACGAAGAATTACCGTTACAGCCTCTGTAAATCACGTCGCCTTTAATAGAGCCATTCCTTTAGGAAGTGTGGTAACTGTCGAGGCTAAAGTTTCTCGTGCTTTTAACTCATCAATGGAAATCTTTTTGGATGTTTGGATTGAAGATAGGGAATCTGGAATCAAAACTAAAGCTAACGAAGCTATTTATACTTTTGTCGCTGTAGATGAAACTGGAAATCCTGTTGGTGTTCCTCCAATTATTCCCGAAACAGAACTAGAAAAAGAACGCTATAATGCTGCTTTGCGCAGAAAGCAATTAAGTTTAGTCTTGGCTGGAAAAATGAATCCACACGATGCTACCGAATTAAAAGCATTGTTTTTATAATAAATTTTATTCTGTCATCCCCGCCTACGCGCGAAAGACAAACCCAGATGCCGCGGTTTTAATTGATTTACATGTTAAACAACCAACTGGCTGGATTATTATAAGTCGTATTTTGAAGAATTAAGAATTTCAAAATCGTTTTGCCTGTGTCACCATTAGTTCTGATTTTACCTAAAGTTTGCTTAATAGAAACTTTGTCGCCAACGCTAACATTTACATTACTTAGGTTTTGATATACGGTGAAATAATCTCCATGCTGAATAAAAATAGCAATATTCAAAGGTGATAATTTAATTACTTTAGTTACTTCTCCTCCAAAAACTGCTCTTGCTGAAGCTCCGTTTTCTGTAGTAATCTCAACGCCACTGTTGTGAACCGTAAGTGTTTTGTATACCGGATGCGGTTGATCACCATAAGGTAAAGAAACGGCTCCTTTTTCAACAGGCCAAGGTAATTTGCCTTTATTAGCTCTGAAATTATTCGCGACCAATTGCCCTTCGGATGTTAATACAATTTTTGCCGAAGATTCTAACGCTTTTGTAGATTCGGCTGTAGTTGTTTTTGGATTGGCTTTTGCTTTAGCCGCCGCTGTTTTCTTATTGGCCGCAGCAATCGTTTCTCGAATTAATTTTTGAATTTGAGCATCAATTTTTTTAGTTTCTTGTTGTTTCTTTTTAATCTCTGCAACAATTTTCCCTTTTTCCTTTTGAATCTGACTGGCTATTTTTTCCTGCTCTTTTTTTTCTTTAACTAATTCTTTTTTTTCATTTTCGTTTTCAGTAATTAGCTTTTCCTTTTCTGTTTTCTGTTCAACAATTTTATTAGTAAACCCAACCAATTGCTTTGTTTTTCCTTCTATTTCCTGCCCTTGCATTTTTCTATAGCTTGCATATTGTTTCATATACTGCGCACGTTTATAAGCCTGCAAAAAGTTTTCTGAAGACAATAAAAACATAGCTCTACTTTGTTCAGACCGGCTCTTATATGACTTTAAAATCATCGCAGCATAATCTTTTCTAAGTTGTTCTAAATCTCGATTGAGCTGGTTAATTTTTACTTGATTAACATAAATATCATTCCCTAAAAGTTTGGTTTGTTTCTCAGTTGTTTTAATCAATTTTTCTTTCAAACCAATCTTTTCTTTTTGGAGTTGCAACTGAGTAACCACCGATTTTTCTTTACTCTTTACAGATTGTAATAATTGTTCTTTTTCCTGAATCTCTAATTGAATTTTCGCTTTACGCTCTTCGAGTTCTTCTTGCGTTGGCGGCTGGCTCCACATTTGAATCGTGAAACAGAAGAATAATAATACGAGAAATGATTTTGGCATCGTTATTATATTTTGGCTAATCTAATTTATAAAAATTCTATCATATCCGTCAGGAACACTGTAAGGAAAAGATAACTCTTCGTCGAACGTTATCGAATTATAATCAACCATGATGGTTGTCTTTCCTTTCTTTTGAAATGCGTTTATAGTCAAACTCCCTGGTAAAATCCCTGAAGCAAATTCTAGAAAATTAGGGTAATTCACTTCAAAACTTCTTTCTTTTTCTGGTTGAGTAATTTCTTGTTTTTTTAATAAAAAATGATCTGCTTCAAAGAAAAAAGATTTTTCAGTTTTGTCTGCATCAGCATTCAATTTATATAATCTATCTATTTCTGTAAATGAATAATTCCCTTTTGTCAAATCGTCAATTGGTTGTCCAATCAACATATTTTGTATTTTATTAAAATCTAAATCAGTTCCCAACCATTGACTCAACACTTCATAATTCCCCTCAAAATAGGTCCCGTTTATCTTTTCATAATACTTTACTTCGTTTGGCGTTATCAAAGCTTTTGCCATTGTTATCCCTAATACGCGGATGCTTACTAAAATCTTTTCATCCTTCATTAGTTTAACTTCTGTCGAAACACTTTGAGAATCATCTTCGTGTTTGTATTTGGCGCTAGCTCTAATGTATAATGTCGAAAAATTACTTTTATTATTGTAATGATTTTGAATTATTTTTTTAGAAGTCAAAACATTCTCCTCTTTTACAGCCGCTGTTGGCGTTTTTGAATCAACAAATACCGCTTTAGATTTGCATGAACTTAAAAAAATAATCGCCAGAATAAACAATCCTTTTTTCATTATTTTTTTTGTTTTTTTATAAGTTCATCCGCTTTCGCAAAATACTTTTCTTTCTTATTTACATCTCCCAAACCACTATAAGCTTCCCCTAATTGAATATTGAAATTGATTTCCAAAGGTTCATCATCTAGAACAAAATCTATACCGGATTCTAAAATCGTTGCTGCTTTTTTAAAACTTTTCAACTGATTATTAGCCAGACCTGCATAATAATAAAACTGTGGTTGTGTTGGGAAAAGTTGAGTCAAGTCATCTGATTTTATAGCTAAATCACCAAATTGCTGATTTTCTGCATATGCTTCTAGCAATAATAATTGCGTTTCTACATCTTCTTCTGCATTTTTTAAATGCATCTTAAAGTACTTAATAGCTTTAATCCATTCAGCCTTAGCATAATAAAATTTTCCTATCTCTTTGGCTACCTCAACATCTTTATCATTATCAAAATAAGAAATGGCTTTGTCTAAATCGGATTCATATTTTGGATTATTTTTGGTAAAAATTAAAAACTCATTGAGCATTCTGTGTTTAATTTTTGAATCTATTTTTTTACTTGGAAATACAAGATTCATAGCTTTCGCCGCATTATCTCCATCATTATTATTTAAATGAAACTTGAACAAACTTACTTGCGCCCAATCGGAGGTTGGAATTTCCTTTTCTAATTTACGTGCTATTTCTAAAGCTTTTTCTTCTTGATTACTTTGCGAATACATATAAATTAATGAAATATAATTTGATTCGTCTTTTGGAAATTTTTTAATCTGCTCTAATAAATTGAACTTTTCAGCCGATTGATATTTAGCATCTTTTAAAATATCTGCTTTGTATAATTCGCGTTTATCAGATTTCCCAAACTTTGCATTTAATTCATTAATGAGTTCCAAAGCTTTGTCATATTGTTGTGTATTCATGTACAACGAAGTCAAATCTTCTTTATACCCTTCTTTAAACTCTACGAGTTTCTCAACTATGACGATTGCCTGATTATAATCGCGCGTATCATAACAAACGTCATACATTCCAACCCAGGCCCAACGGTTTTTCGGATCCATTTTAGCTGCTTTCTCAAAATTATCATACGCCTCTTTATACTTTTTTTGAGCTAGATAATTTTTGCCTAATTCGAAATAAACTATCGGATTTTCAGGCTCAATTGCTTTCCCTTTTTCCAAAGCTTCAATTGCCTTATCGTAGTTTTCGATGCTTTTTTGTTTTATTGCTTCGTAGAAAAAATCTTCAAATCCATCGTCTATCGCAACCACATCATTTGGTTCATTTTGAGCCAATAAAATATTGGGAACTAAAAGAGTCCCGAAGAGTAACAGACAATAAATTGTGATTTTCTTCATTCTTTTATTCTAAAACCGAGTAATCTCCGATACTAATACTTGCGAAATTTCCATCAAAACTAACATGGTTTCCTATCATCGCATTATCTAATTGAGCATTTTTTATATGAGAATGATTTTGAACCAAACTGTTTTTTATCTCCGAATTTTGAACGTGGCAGCCATCGCCCAAAGAAACATTTGGCCCAACAGTGGTATCTATTAAAACTACATCTTTACCAATATAGCATGGCGGAATGATATTAGAATTTTCCAATTTCACATTGTAATCTATTAAATGTTCTCCGTCATTGTGCAAAAATCGGAGCATTCTTGAATTGGTCTCCACCGTCACGTCTTTGTTACCACAATCCATCCATTCATCGACTTTCCCTGGGACAAATTTCATGCCTTTTGCCATCATTTGTTTAATCCCGTCATTAATTTGGTATTCTCCACCGTGAATTATATTGTTGTCTAAAACAGATTGTAATTCATTTTTTAAAACGGCAACATCTTTGAAATAGTATATTCCAATTACGGCCAAATCTGAAACAAATTCTCTAGGTTTTTCAACCAACTCTACAATTTCATTGTTATCATTTAAATTAATTACACCAAAAGCTTCTGGATGATCCACTTGTTTTACCCAGATAACGCTATCGGCAGTTTTATCTAAATCAAAATCGGCACGAATCAAAGTATCGGCATACGCAATAACCGCAGGGCCACTTAGAGAATCTTTGGCGCACATTATTGCATGACCCGTTCCAAGCGCTTCATTTTGATAGTAAATTGTTCCTTTCGCGCCTAATTTTTGAGCAATAGCAATCAAATCTTCTTCTACTTTTTTGCCAAAACTTTCATGAATGATAAAAGCCACTTCGTCAATGTCCTGATTTAAAACACCTGCTATATCTTCTACCAATCTATGAACGATCGGTTTTCCAGCAATCGGAATTAATGGTTTTGGAATGGTTAATGTATGTGGTCTTAATCTGGAACCACGACCTGCCATGGGAACGATAATCTTCATTTTTTTGTCATTGTGAGGAGCGAAACAATCTCATCCTCTTATTAATTAATTTTTTTAAAGCACTTCGACTGCGCTCAGTGTGACATAGTGCTGTTTACTGTAAACTGAGACTGAAAACTACTTCACTCCTGTACTCCCAAATCCGCCTTCGCCACGTGATGTTTCCGAAAGCTCTTGTACTACATTCCATTCGGCTCTTTCATGTTTGGCGATGATTAATTGTGCTATTCTTTCGCCGTTTTCTACAACAAAATTTTCATTGGATAAATTTACTAAAATCACCCCAATTTCTCCGCGATAATCCGCATCAACTGTACCAGGAGAATTAAGAACGGTGATTCCTTTTTTTGCCGCCAATCCGCTTCTTGGGCGAACCTGTGCTTCATAACCAATTGGCAATTCAATAAATAGTCCAGTTTTTACTATTGCTCTTTCTAAAGGCTTTAACTCAATTGGTTCAATTAGATTTGCTCTTAAATCCATTCCAGCCGAAGCAATGGTTTCATAATTTGGCAAATCGTGTTGTGATTTGTTGATGATTTTTATGGTCATTTTATTTTGCTTTTCTTTTTACGATTCGAAGTAATGTTTCCTTTTCACTATAATAAATGAAATATAAATACAGGGCTAACAAAACTATTTTTACAAGATAATTCTCTCTCAAATAAGGAATATAGAATGAGATTGCGGAGAATAAAATAGTCAATCCCAAATAACTGAAAATTCTATTGAAATCATAAGGAATCGGATAGTGATTTTGGCCCCATTTGTAGGATATAATCATCATACTTCCGTAAGCTGCAATGGTGGCAATTGCTGAACCATAATAACTCATTGACGGAATTAAAAGCCAATTCAGAATCAGCGTTATGGCAGCGCCAATTAATGAAATATAAGCGCCAATACTGGTCTTATCTATCAGTTTGTACCAAACCGAAAGATTGGCGTAAATTCCAAGAAAGAAATTCGCTAAAACGATCAGCGGCACCACTTTCATCGCATCCCAATAAGCATTATTTGGCACTAAAACTCTTTTTAATAAATCGGCAAAAACAATTACAAACAAACAAATAAAAGAACCGAAAATCACAAAGTATTTGGTAATCGTAGCATAAGTCTGCTGCGCGTTTTCATTGCTGGCATGACTAAAGAAAAACGGTTCGATACCTAAAGTATAGGCTGTTCGGAATAGCACCATAAACATTCCAATTTTATAACAAGCTGAATACGCCCCTATTTCAGACATAGGAACGTGCATCCAGTCTAAAAGAATTTTATCAAAATGTTCATTGATGGCAAAGGCTATTCCTGCGAATAAGATTGGAAGTCCATAAGTCATCATTTTTTTCCAAAGTGCTTTATCAAAACTCCAGGAAATGCTAGTATAATTTGGAATTAAAACAAGTACGGTAAATAAACTTGCTGTTAAATTGGAAACAAAAATGTATCCTATTTGAAAGTTTTCGACATAAATAGCGCTTAAAATACGATTTGAATTATTGATTCCCAATTTTGGTAACAAAGCCAAAAAGAAAACATTTAACAATAGGTTTATGGAAACGTTGGCTATTTTTATGGTTGCATATTTTATCGGTTTTTTCTCGGCACGCAGCTTAGAAAATGGTATGATTGCTAAAGCATCAAGGGTTAAAATCCAGATGGTGTATGTGATATATTCTACCTTAATATCAGACCAACTGGCTAAGGTATACCGGAATAATAATCCTAACACCAAGAATCCTAGGGACGACAAAAAAAGTGAAACTATAGAGGTGGAAACTACATTCTTCTTATTGTCTTCCGAATTGTAAAACCTAAAAAATGAGGTTTCCATTCCGTAGGAAATGACCACATTAAAGAAAACCAAATAAGCAAAAATCACAGACACTTCGCCCATTTTGCTTTTGTCGGGCAAATAGTAAACAAACAAAGGATTCAAGATAAAGCTGATTATCCTGGGAAAAACGGTAGCTAATCCGTAAATTAAAGTTTGTTTGAAGAGATTTTTATAAAGGCTCAATGAGAGTTTATTTAAGGTATTGAACAAAAATAACTATTAAATTCATTCCAAAAAAAAAGAGCGAACAAATGTTCACTCTTTCTTATCATTTTATTTCTTATTATCCTTTCAATGCCTCGGCTCCACCAACAATTTCTAAAATCTCGTTAGTTATAGCAGCTTGACGTGCTTTGTTGTAGGTTAATTTTAATTGGTTTCTTAATTCGGTTGCGTTGTCGGTTGCTTTGTGCATTGCTGTCATACGCGCTCCGTGTTCAGAAGCAAAAGAATCTCTAATTGCTTTGTATAATTGAGTTTTTAATGATTTTGGAATCAATGTCAATACAATTTCTTCTTTTGAAGGTTCAAAAATATAATCGCCTGTCGAAGCTGGAACATCTGATGCAATTGGTGCTAACGGTAAAAATTGTTCTGTTTGAACGATTTGAGTAGCGGCATTTTTAAATTGGTTATATACCAATTCAATTTTGTCATACTCACCTGTAACAAATTTTTCAGTTAATGCTTCAGCTATTTCAGCAACTCTTTCAAAAGTAAGTTCGTCAAATATTTCGCTTTTATTATCAATAACGGTATTTGTCTTTCTTAAAATATCGTTTCCTTTTTTACCAATCGCATAAATATCAACCTGCTTTCCAACATAACTATCTGCAATTTCTTTGGCTTGCTTAATAACGTTGGTGTTAAAAGCGCCTGCCAAACCTCTATTAGAGGTTATAACAACGATTAAAACTTTGTTTATTTCGCGTTGCGATGTAAATTCTCCGCCAGCATCTCCCTCTAAAGTAGCGCTTACATTTTGCAAAAGTTCGGTTAGTTTTTCGGCATAAGGTCGCATGGCTGTAATAGCATCTTGAGCTTTTTTCAGCTTTGCAGCAGAAACCATTTTCATCGCCGACGTTATTTGCATCGTAGATGAAACTGAACTAATCCGATTACGTATTTCCTTTAAATTTGCCATTATATTTTAGTCTAACGTCATTAAGTCATTAAGTCGAAAGAATTTAAAAGTCGAACTTTTGACTTTAGAACTTTTGACTTTAAGACTTTTGACATAATTAATATTTCGCTGAAAGTTCTTTAGCTACTTTTTCTAAAACATCAGTAATATTGTCATCCAATTTACCTGCTTTCAAAGCATTTAAAGTGTCTTTATGTTTGCTATTTAAATAATCGATGTAGCTTCTTTCGAATTCTTTTATCTTGTTCACAGGAACGCTTCTTAACAAGTTTTTTGAACCTGCATAGATAATCGCAACCTGATCTTCTACAGTATACGGATCGTTTACTGCTTGTTTCAAGATTTCAACGTTTCTTTTTCCTTTTTCGATTACGTTTAGAGTAACTGCGTCCAAATCAGAACCAAATTTTGCAAACGCTTCCAATTCACGGAATTGAGCTTGATCCAATTTTAATGTTCCGGCTACTTTTTTCATTGATTTAATTTGAGCGTTACCTCCAACACGAGATACCGAAATACCTACGTTAATCGCTGGACGAACCCCTGAATTAAACAAATCGCCATCCAAGAAAATCTGTCCGTCAGTAATGGAAATTACGTTAGTCGGGATATACGCAGAAACGTCACCCGCTTGTGTTTCGATAATTGGTAAAGCTGTTAACGAACCTCCCCCTTTTACAATGCCTTTTAAAGTATCCGGTAAATCGTTCATGTTTTTTGCAATATCATCATCCGCAATTACCTTACAAGCTCTTTCTAACAAACGAGAGTGTAAGTAAAATACGTCTCCAGGATAAGCCTCACGTCCTGGTGGTCTTCTTAACAAAAGAGAAACCTCACGGTAAGCCACAGCTTGTTTTGATAAATCATCATAGATAATCAATGCAGGACGACCTGAATCTCTGAAATATTCTCCAATTGCAGCTCCGGCCATTGGCGCATAAACTTGCATCGGTGCTGGATCAGAAGCGTTAGCAGCTACAATTGTAGTATACGCCATAGCGCCTTTTTCTTCTAATGTTTTTGCAATTCCGGCAACCGTAGATGCTTTTTGTCCAATTGCAACATATATACAAAATACTGGTTGACCAGCATCGTAAAATTCTTTTTGGTTCAAGATAGTATCAATACAAACTGTAGTTTTTCCCGTTTGACGGTCTCCAATTACAAGTTCACGTTGCCCTCTTCCAACCGGAATCATCGCATCGATAGACTTGATTCCTGTTTGTAACGGTTCTGTTACCGGTTGACGGAAGATTACTCCAGGAGCTTTTCTTTCCAATGGCATTTCGTATAATTCGCCACCGATTGGACCTTTACCGTCAATTGGATTTCCTAATGTATCTACAACACGACCTACGATTTGCTCACCAACTTTAAGAGATGCAATACGCTGTGTTCTTTTAACTGTAGAACCTTCTTTAATTCCGGTTGACGGTCCTAAAAGTACAACTCCAACATTGTCTTCTTCTAAGTTCAAGACGATAGCTTCCAATCCGTTATCGAATTGAACTAACTCACCGTATTGAGCGTTTGATAACCCGTAAACACGAGCAATACCATCACCTACTTGAAGAACGGTTCCTACTTCTTCTAATGTTGCGCCTGATTCGAAACCAGATAATTGTTTCTTTAATATTGCTGAAATTTCAGCTGGATTAATTTCTGCCATTTTGATATATCTTTAATGGTAATCTAATTACTAAACTCTCTTTTTAATTCCTGTAATCTGTTTGAAACAGATGCATTGTATTGTTTGTCACCTATTCTCAAAATAAATCCACCAATAATTGATGGGTCAATTGTGTTTTGAATAGTTAATTTTTTAGTTGAAATAGTAGCTGCTTTTGCCAATATTTTAGCTTCTAAATCAGCGGTAATAGGAAACGCTGTAGTTACTTTTGCCACTTCAATGCCGTTCATTTCATCAAACTGAGCATTGTATTGCGAAGCAATCGCCACTAGTATTTCGAATCTTTTGTTTTCTTGTAGCAATCTGAAAAGCGATTTTGTTTCAGACTGAACTGAACCAAAAACTTCCAACAACGCTTTCATTTTAATATCTGATTTAATTATTGGGCTTATCAAAAAATCTTTTAAATCAGTGCTCGAATCAACCGCAGTAATGATAGATTTCATATCCTCATTTACTTGGATGGCTTTCCCGCTTGAAACAGCAGTTTCTATAATTGCTTTTGCATATCTAATCGCAGCTCTTGACATAACGATTAATTTAATTTAACGTCGCCTAACATTTTCTCAACCAATTTGGTTTGGGAAGCTTTGTCGGCTAATTCATTTCTTAATACTTTTTCTGCAATTTCAATAGACAAAGCAGAAACTTGATTTTTCAATTCTGCCATAGCAGCATTTTTTTCGCTATTGATTGCAGCTTTTGCTTGTTCAATCATTTTACCGGCTTGAACTTGAGCTTCGTCTTTAGCTTCAGAAACAATTTTATCTTTAATTTCTCTTGCTTCTTTTAAGATAACATCTCTTTCAACTCTAGCTTCAGCTAATAGTTTTTCATTATCTGATCTTAAGTTTTGCATATCTCTTTTTGCAATTTCTGCAGAAAGTAATGCATTTTTGATTCCTTCTTCTCTTTCGTTAACCGCATCAAGAATTGGTTTCCAAGCGAATTTTCTCAACAAGAAAATTAATAACAAGAAAATTAATGACTGCCAAAAGAACAATCCAAACGAGAAATCATTTATTAACTTTTCCATAATTTAACAGGTAATTATATAGGTAAAAATTTAATTCTTTTTTTAATATAAACCAAAGCTACAACCAACCGTTGCAGCTTTTAGTTTACTATTTTTTTGTATTAAGATACAGCAAATAAAGCTGCAAATCCAATACCTTCAATAAGTGCCGCTGCAATAAGCATCACTGTTTGAATTTTTGCTGTAGCTTCTGGTTGACGAGCAATTGCATCTAATGCAGAACCACCGATTCTACCAATACCAATTCCTACTCCAATAACTACTAATCCTGCTCCAATAAGGTGAAGATTTCCTTCCATAATGTATATATATTTAATTAAACATTCAAATTATTAATATGCCAACGCGCCGTCTAGCTACTCGCATAAAATGTCTATGGACATTTTTAATGATGCTCGTCCCCATGATGGTGTTCTTCAACAGCAGCACCAAAATATAAAGCGGTTAACATCGTAAAAATATAAGCTTGTAAAAGCGTTACCAATATTTCAATTAATGAGATGATGAATGAAAGTCCGAATGTTAACGGGCTTCCTATCCAGCTTTTGAAAACGAACATCATGCCTATCAAACTCATCAATACCAAGTGACCCGCAAACATATTTGCATACAAACGAATCATTAATGAAAACGGTTTGATGATGGCTCCTATAAGTTCTATTGGCGCCAAAATAAATTTCATCGGAACTGGAACCCCAGGCATCCAGAAAATATGCATCCAATAGTCTTTTTTAGCGGTAAATGTTGTAATGATAAAAGTTACTATAGCCAATCCGAAAGTCACAGATATATTACCTGTTACATTGATTCCGAATGGCGTCATACCAACTACGTTTAAGAACCAAATAAAGAAGAACACTGTTAGTAAGTGGCTCATGTATTTTTTATAGTGTCTCTCACCAATGTTTGGGATTGCTATTTCATCCCGAACGAACAATACTATTGGCTCGAAGAATCTTCCTGCGCCAGCTGCAACGCCTCCGTTTTTAGCGTATGATTTGCCCAAACTTCTAAACAATAAGAACATTAGAAGCGCAATTAGCAACATGGTAAAAACCCCCTTGGTAATTGAAAAATCTAATGGTGTAGCGTTTGTTGTATGATGTTCGTCGGCAGAAAAACCAGCCCCTTCTTTCATAAAAAGATACCCTGTAGCATCTGTTTTATATATTTTTTCGTGGTGTAAAACATAGTAATTCCCTCCATCTTCAGCTATTGTTCCATCTTCGAATTTTGATGACGAAAAAACATGTAACCCGCCATCCCAAAGAATAATAGGTAATGGGAAGCCATAATCTTTTCCGGTTGCTGCATCACCAAAAAAAGTAAAGCTGTGTGCGTCTAAAACGTGATGGTTTTTTACTTCGTCAATCTGCTCTTTAATTTCTGCTTTAGGGTCTTGATTTTCTTTGGCAACAGCTTCTTTATTTTCTGAAACTGGTTCGGTAGGGTTTGCTAATACTACAGAAGGTAAAAACGCGATTAAAGCTACTATACTATAAAGGAATGATTTTTTCGAAAACACCATAACTATGATTTGTCTAAATTTTATTTCTGAAATTTGGTGCAAAAGTACACTTTTAATTAATATTAAAAAGTATATGTTTTATTTTTTTTTATGGAATTGTTGAATCTAAAACAATTTATTTATTATTGTTTAAAATTCGGATGGTTAGATAGGTTTCTATTGACAAAAAGTAAATAAACACAATGAAAAAACACAACTTTTCTGTTGGTGTTTTTGGAAGATGGGTTTTGATAATTGGCCTTAAAAAAGCATAAGCAATTACCATCTTTACCGTAGTGAGTGCCAAAAAACCATAGCCAACCGAATCTGGCGCACTTTCTTTTATTTTCTTAAGCAAGTATACAATAGCTAGTGAAAGCGTCCCAAATATCCCATAAATCATAAGTATTGAATAGATGAAATGATCTTCAAACTCTTTCGGAATTAAAAAATAGGCTATAATTTTGTGGATAATAAAGCCTAGAATAGTGGCATAAAAAATAATTAAAAAAGAGTGGCTTTTTTCAAATTTCATTCTTCCTCCGATTTGTTGATTTCTTTTAACTGTCGGGCAATGTTGTAAAACGCAATCGCAACACCGAGCATAGTTAAAATTTTTACATATAAATTATGTTCGTTTGTGAATTTTTGGTCAAGCCATTGGCCTAATTTTGAAAACAAAAAAACAATAATCCCCATTTGAATGGGAATATTAATAAGTGCCAACCATTTATTACGCTGTTTTTTCTTCTGTGGGTTTTCCATCGGCAATCAAGTTTTTTACATGCTGTTTCATTATACATGATGCACTAAATTCTGCGCCTGGTTCAACAGAGAGTTTTCCGCAAATCACTTCACCATGAATATGGGCTTTTGATTTTATATTTAGGATTTCCTGGACTTGTATTTTCCCGTCAAAATTTCCTTCGATATCGGCATTTTTGCATATAATATCTCCCTTTACACTTCCTGCAGGACCGATGACAATTTTCCCTTTAGACTGAAAATTGCCTACCAAATGCCCGTCCAAACGAAAATCTGCGGGTGAAATTATATCCCCTTTAATGGTAGTTCCTTCCACTATTCGGTTGGTTTTACCTAAAAGATCAGTGTATGATTTTGGACTCTTTTCAAACATGATTTCTATCCTTTTTTTCCTGATTTTTCTCCTCCTGGTGATGGTGGTGGGCCGAATTCGCCTCCTTCAGGCTGTTTGTCTTTGCCATTAAGTTCGTTTTGCCCTTCTTGATTTGGTTGTGGTTGTTGATTAGCATTTCCGCGTTGTTGTGGTTGTTGTACTGCAGCAACTCTCTCTATAGTGCCGTCCCAATTTGGCTGCGTTGCAGTTTCGGGAAGATTTCCTGCTAAAAATATGTCTAAATTCTTTTTAATTTGAACAATCGTATAATTTTCGGCTGAAATTATTATGGGTCTTTCTTGGACTTTATAATCTTTATAGTCTTTCAGAATTGATGTAATCCCTATGGCTAAATCCTCTGAATTTATTCCATGCAATACCACAAAATTATCAGTCATTGTATAAATATCTAAAGAGACTCTAAGCTTATTTAAACTTCTGTCGGCAATAAATTTTTTGATTTTTTCACGAAGAACTTTTGTTCCGGCATTTTCAAAATCTTTGGTTTGGTATAGAATTTTCCAGTTTTTTGAAGTTGCTTTAGACAACTGCAATGCTTCTAATTTTGGCAAATCAACCGCTAACATTTTTTCGGCTTTTTTACCTTCTTCACTATTTGGATAATTTAGGGCAACAAAATTTAACGCTGTGCTAAAATCTGCAAGTCCACTAAGTTTACCAACTATATTGGCCTTTAGCAATTCCAATTTAGGAACAATTTCATCTCCTGTAAATCGGTTAATTGCATTTTCTGTGGCGGTCAAAACTGTTTTTATTTCTCCGTTTTGATATTGTTTGTAGATGTTTGCGTAAACTACGTTTGGCGAATCGCTTGACTCTTCTATTTCGCCTAATGGATTTAGTAATATTTGAGCGTAACGCGAATTTGGAAAATTTGCAACGATACTTTCTTTCATTTCGGTTGCTTTTGATTTGTCCAAAATTTCATAAAGCTTATATAGATTATACATCGATGGCAACACTAATCTTTCTTCAGGATTGTCTTTTAATAACTTCTCAAATCTGTTTACTGCTAATTGATATTCTTTAAATTTCTCTTTGTAAATAACCCCTAGTTGATAATTAGCAAAATTTCTTTGTTTGCTTAAACTGTCTATAATTGACTGAGATTCCGGAATTTGTTTTATATAGAAATCTGTTGTAAATCGTTTGTCAACGGCCACACTTTCTTTGTCGTCTTTATCTCCCTCTGAGTCTTTAGCATCTAAATCTTTTCCGTTTTCGTTGTCTTTTGCTGTAATTGAAGAAACCCTCCAATTGTCTTGCAAAGTTCTTTTGCCCCAAGTTTTAGCAAATTCTACTTTCCCAAAAGAAACAGTTGTAGGGTTATAAAAATAGAAAAGACTCTCACTTACTGAGGAAGAGGCGTTAGGAATTTTTAGTGGTGATGCTTTAGATTTTTTAGTATTGGGAGTGTCTTCCGAATCCATTTTGCCATCGTTTCTTTCTTGATTTTCTTTTATTTGCGCAAGTTTTTCAGCGGCCTTTTTTTGGGCGTCTTCTTCTTTTTTAAGTTTTACAATATACTTTTCAAAATAAGCAGTCCTTTCTGCATCTGACATTTTATAGAGAGAAATAATACTGTCATTTGTTTGTGAGATAGCTTCATATTTGATAACGTCTTCTAGATTCTCTCTTTTCTTTTTTATCAAATTAAATTCTCTTGTTCTTGGTTTTAATTGAACCAAGGTGCTGTCATAATAATTACCTGCCTTAAGAAATTTAGAATCTATAAAATATAAATCGGCTAAATTTCTATAATTAGAAGCGATAAGATAAGTGTCTTGTGATTTCTTCTTTAAGGAAAGATTATATTCTTTTTTGGCAACTGTTGTGTTATTTCTTTTTTCATAAAACAACCCAAATTGATGGTGCAAAACATCTAAAAATGGTCTATTTTCTCTGTCTTTTAGTAAATCATTATATTTTTTTAGGAAAGCAACGGTGTCTCCTTTTTCATAATCAAATTGTGCTGCTTGTCTTGCATGCGCATGAATCACATATGATTTTGCTGCTTTTCTACGCATATTAATTACTGTTTGATAACTGGCATAAGCACTATCTTTATATCCTAGTTCTTCATAAATCTGTCCTAAAATATAATTGTATCTCGATATCTCTTCTTTTGATTTAGTAAACTCTTTAGCGATTTTAAGTTTGGCAACGGCACTGTCTTTTTCTTGTAAGTTTAAGAACGCCTGAGCCAAAGTAGCGTTGGCATCAGCAAAAATCTGATCTTTAAATTTGATTTCCTTTAGCAATTTTCGAAGATTATTTACGGCCAATGCATCGTTATCCAAACGCATGTTTGTTTTTTCTCTCCAAATTTTTACTTCATATATTTTATCGCTATTTGGAGATTTGTTGAGCACATAGTTGAATGCGTCTAAAGCAGGTACAAAACGCTGGTCATAATATCTTGCTTGTCCAAGCATCATATAAGCTTCGTCCATTTGTGGGTTTTTCTCTGAACCGTTAATGTTCATCGAATGTTTCTGAATTGCTTTGGTGGCTTTTGTTTCTGCCTTCTCGAAATTGGCATTCTTAGTACTTCCCGGCATAAGATTGTCTTCCGAAACCTGCATTCTTTCTACAGGAAGGATTTCCCAGAAATTGTCTTTATTTTGAAGTTTTACTTCCTCAATACCTTTATTTAAACCTATACCACCATTGTATAAAATGTTGTCTTTAGTGCTTAAGGCGTGTGAATTTCTAGAAAGCCAAGTATTTCTCTTGGTAGAACAAGCGATTAAAAAAAGTAATAATCCAAAAAAGAGGAAATATTTTATTGTATTGGTTTTCAAAGCAAAACGTTTAGTGTTATAACGCGAAAAAGTCATAAATAGTATAACTAACTGGTAAAAATACGTTTCTTTTTGATATAGCAAAAAAATAAGTCGGAAGTTTTTGCCATTATTGGTAAAACCTCGCCACTATTATATATTGAGTTATTCCTTAAACGGCAAAAAAAGCTTCTAATTCTTTTAAGGTTTCCGGGGAAGTTTGAATATCTTTTACTACTTCTCCCAAATGTAAAGCTACAATTCTGTTGCAAACCTCAACCGTATGAACCAAATCATGCGAAGAAACCAAAACTGTAACATTTGGATTTTCGGCTAATTCTTTGATTATGATTTTTAATCGGTTAACCGTTGTTGGGTCTAAATTGGCAAAGGGCTCATCTAAAATAATCGCTTCCGGATTCCCAATTAAAGCAGCAATAATGCCTACTTTTTTCATATTCCCTTTGGATAAATCTCTTAAATATTTTTTGCTGTTTAGAATTTCACCATTAAAGAATTCTTCGTGCTTTTTTAGTAAACCATCAACATCGGCTTTGTTTTGTCCACGTAAATCGCCAATAAAATAAAAATATTCTTCGGCGGTTAAATAGCCAATCAAAAAACTTTCATCTATAAATGCAGAAGTGAAAGGTTTCCATGCTTCGCTTTTGTCTACCTGCACATCATTATTTTTGATATGTCCGGAACTGGGCTGAATTAAATCCAAAAGCAAACTGAAAAAAGTAGTTTTCCCAGCGCCATTGTTTCCTACTAATCCAAAGCTTTGTCCTTTTGGAATTTCAAGACTTGGTATATTTAAAACCATGGTTCCTAAATTGTATCTTTTGGTTAAATTAGTTACTTGTATCATTTTAAAAAGTTTATTAGATTTATGAGTTTATTTTAAACTACTGTTTTTATTTAATTTGAATTCTAACTGAATACTGCTAACTGTTACTGAACACTAATTTTTCTGTTTGTAAGCAGCTATGGTTTCGTATTTTTCTGTTTTGTAAATCTTCTCTATCATAGCAAAAACTTTGTTTCTAAAAGCAAACCCGAGCACTCCGGCTAAGGCAACAAAAAGAAATCCGATATTGGCAGAAAAAAGAGAGTACCCAAGTGCATACAAAATCATTGGAACTGCTAATTTTGGTATTGAAATCAACATTGTTTTTACGTTAAAAGCTTGTTTATCACCAAAAGCTTTATTGGCCATGGTTAAATCAATAGGCGTTTTAACAAAAGCCCCGCCAAGCATCACCAAATGTGAGTTTACACCAATATTATAGATTGCTCCAACTACGATTAGCATGTAAATGTGCCAACCAAAATACAAATAGAAAGAAGCAATAATTGTTGAGATTAATGTTCCTATAACCATCAACCACCATTTTGAGCTGATATACTCGCGGTACTGAATATTTTGACTCATCATCAGTTGATAATAGGCGCTATCCCAACTTGGTACAAATTGTCCAAACGTGAATAAAAATCCCCCCGAAACAAAAATACCAGCAAACACCTGCATAGCCGGATTTTGATAGGCTTCAATCGAATTGGTGAAAAATAATAATCCGTAAAAAATAAAAAGGAAACTCATGATAACCGTGGTTCTTGAACGTTTGTTTCTTTTAAGTAACTTAATGTCATTTTTGAGAAAAGTTCCAAGTGTCCCGAATTGGTTTAACCAACTAAAGTTTTCTGTTTTGGCTTCATCACTTTTTTTCGCCAAACCGGTATCGAGATTTAAGTTCTTTTTAAAATAATCAAACGAAAAATAATAGGTGACGGTAGCTAAAAGTATCGGAATCAATAACAAATAATACGTATTGTAGATTCCCTGAAAAAAGGGCTGCGTATAATTGGTTACATCGAAAATCTGATAATATTGAGCCAATCCCAAACTCGCTACTACGGCCAATATAGAATAGAAAACGCTATCCTTGTTGTTGAGTAAAACATTGATGAAATTGTTAGCATAAATTAATGCCATTATTCCCAAATGCCACAAAATTACTTGAAATCCGTATCCGTTAATTAATAGAACAACCGTAAACGGAATAAAGAAAAAAGCATGCAAAATATTAAAAAAAGATATGCTCGTTTTTCCTAAAGAAAAATGGACAATGGTATCTCTTTTTATGGGTAAATTCAACAAAGGTTTGATGTTGGTTACCGGCATCTTTTGGAAAAAAAACCGAATCACTAAATCTGCAACCAAATAATAAATCAGGTATTTATTAACTGTTGCCAAAGGTTCTAAATGAAATTCTTCTTTTAACAAAAAGAAAACAACAACTCCGGCAACAACAAAAATGACAATAAAATAAATGGCCATAAAACCCATAACGATTTTCAATGCTAAATTAGTGGCAAACGAAGCCGAACGAAAAAAAGATTTCCATTCTAATTTGATAAAGTATTTAAACATGATTACTATTGTTTGGTTGTGAAATTAGTTCTTAAATGTAAAAAAATGTTACACACTATCAAAGTTACTTTGCCAATCATTGCTATTTCTTACCTTTGCCAAAAAAAATTTATGTCTTCCTTTTATAAATTACAAATCAAAGAAGTAAAACACGAAACTGCCAATGCCATTTCTGTTGCTTTTGCTATTCCATCCGAACTAAAATCCGCCTATCAATTTACAGCCGGTCAATATGTAAACCTAAAATTAACTTTAGACGGTCAAGAAATTCGTCGGGCCTATTCCGTTTGTTCTTCGCCTACCAGTGATGAATTACGCATTGCTATTAAGTCGTTGAAAAATGGTCACTTTTCAAAGTTTGCCAACGAAAATTTAAAAGTTGGAGACATACTCGAAGTTGGGCAACCGGAAGGAAAATTTACTTTTGAACCATCATTTTCAAATCAAAAAAACTATGCAGGTTTTGTAGCGGGTAGTGGAATTACACCCGTTATGTCTATACTAAAATCGGTTTTAGAAAGCGAACCTAAAAGCACTTTTGTTTTGGTTTACGGAAATAAAACTCCGGAAGAAACAATTTTTCACAACGAATTACACGAATTGCAATTGAAATATGTTGGGCGCTTTTTTGTGCATTATGTTTTTAGCCAAGTTAAAGCAGAAGGCGAACTTTTTGCACGAATTGACAAGTCGACTGTAAATTTTGTTTTGAACAATAAACACAAAGAAAAGGCCTTTGACAAGTTTTATTTATGTGGCCCGGAAGCTATGATTAATTTGGTTTCGAATGTTTTGGCGGCACATAATGTTGCCCAAAAAAATATCAAATTTGAATTGTTTTCTACCTCTACAACTGACGAAAATACTAGTGCTGAATCGCATACGGGTCATACAAAAATAACCGTAATGGTTGACGACGAAGAAACCACTTTCGAAATGTCACAGAAACAAACGGTTCTCGAAGCGGCTTTGAAACAAGGAATTGATG
This sequence comes from Flavobacteriaceae bacterium, assembly GCA_947478365.1. Taxonomy (GTDB): domain Bacteria; phylum Bacteroidota; class Bacteroidia; order Flavobacteriales; family Flavobacteriaceae; genus Flavobacterium. The sequence continues at coordinate 75,321 of CANJWG010000001.1, forward strand.
CTCCCTATTCTTGTCAGGGGGGTATTTGTAGTTCCTGCTTGGCGCGAATTACAAATGGTACTGTCGAAATGAAAAAGAATTCAATTTTAACCGATGGCGAAATTGCCGAAGGATTGATTTTAACGTGTCAAGCGCATCCGACGTCTGACGAAATTTATGTAGATTATGATGATGTGTAAATAGTTGGCAGTCGCAGTTTTCAGTTTTCAGATGCTGCCAACTGTGACTGAATACTGAATACTACTTTTTCTGGAGAAATACTTCGCATCGCATCTCCATACCCTTCAACTTTCTTATTGCCATAAACCGACGTTGGCAATAGTGGAAACTTTTCTCTATCAGAAACCAAACAGTTTTCAAACGGTTGATTGAATGGTGCAAATCCTGCAAACGGATGTGTAGCGCCCCAAAGCGTAATCACTTTTGTTCCCAACATAGCAGCCATATGTGAATTCCCAGAATCCATAGAAAGCATTACATCAAGATTGGAAATCAAATCTAATTCTTGCTGTAGTTTTAATTTTCCTGCAACATTGATGACGTTTTGGTTGCAGTCGGAAAATGAATTTAAAATTTCAATTTCCTTGTTGCCGCCGCCGAAAAGGAAAATTTTATTAGTTGTATCAGATGCTAATTCTTCTATCACTTTTTCCATTAAATCTTGCGGATAGACTTTGGAATCGTATTGTGCAAATGGTGCAATACCAATCCATTTTTGAGTTATTTTTTCTCCTGTGATTTTTAAGATATCTTCAGCTAAATTTACTTTTTGTGGAAACTTTGAACTCGATAAATTAATTGAAAAACCAAGCTCATTAAATGTGTCAACGTGCCTTTCAACCATACTTTTAATTGGCTTGAAGATTTTGTTTTCGGCACGTGTAAGTGCTTTTTTATCAGCTCTGCCTTTATCCGTATATGCTACTTTTTTACCACTTAACGCGAATAGTATCCGAAGAATTTGTGAACGCAAAACATTATGCAAATCGGCGACAGCATCAATATTCAATTGCTTTAAATCAGAATGCAATTTCAATAAGCCCTTCAACCCTTTGTGTCTTCCTTTGACATCAACGGAAAAGAAATTTACATTCGGAATTCCGTTAAAAAATGGTTTGAAAAATGGTCGGGAAACGACTGTGATTTTTACATTTGGATTTTGCTCAACAAATGCTCTAATAACAGGAACTATCATCGCAACATCGCCCATGGCAGACAATCGGATGACGGCTATATGTTGGATTGGGTTTGACATATCATAAATTTGTCATTTCGACTGCAAGGAGAAATCACATAATCTTAATCAAGTGATGAGATTCCTCCTTGCAGTCGGAATGACAATAAGGGTTATTTTTTATTTTGGTACAAAACAGGATTCAAATCATCATCGTTGTACATCTTCATTTGCTTGTACACTTTCATGAATTTGTTTCCGTTTTCAATATCAGTCAATAAATCGTTTATAGAAATGAACATGTCGCTTTTTTGGTCTAATAGAACGTTCAATTTCTCTTGACATTTGGCCCTATGTTCAGCAGTAGCTTCGGCACGATTAGCCTCTTCATTCATGTGATAAATTTTCAAGGCCAAAATGGATAAACGATCGATAGCCCATGCCGGACTTTCAGTGTTTATTTTTGCATCTGGCTTTACTTTAACAGCTGCGTGCTTTTGCAGAAAATAACTGTCGATATATTCCACCATATCCGTACGAACCTGATTCGAGGCATCAATTTTACGCTTTAAAACTAAAGCAGCTTCGGGATCTATATTGGGGTCACGAATGATATCTTCATAATGCCATTGCACAGTATCAACCCAGTTTTTGGCATACAATAAATATTCAATGGTACCTTTAGAATAAGGGTTCATAGTAGGTTGATAGGCATCATCTATAATGTGATAATCGTTAATACTTTGTTCGAAAATAGGAAATGCAAATTGTGAAAACATATGGTTAATTTTTATTCTATTTAACTTCTTCCCGATTGCCTTAACGACAGGGGTACATAAAATTAGTTCAAAAGGTATCGAGTGCAAAGATAGTTTTTATACTTTTACATAAACATACAAATTCTCACATTCATGTATCTTCACAACATATCAGAAAACAACAGTATTCTTAATCATTTTTTGGCACAAATTCGCGATGTTAACATCCAAAAAGACAGCATGCGTTTCAGAAAAAATATAGAGCGAATTGGCGAAATAATGGCCTATGAACTGAGTAAGACATTAGAATATAAAAATATTGATGTTCAAACCCCTTTGGGCATTAAGCATACTACAACCATTGCCGACCATGTCGTATTGTGTTCTATACTTCGGGCAGGATTGGCTTTGCACACTGGTTTTATGAATGTTTTTGACAATGCCGAAAATGGTTTTGTTTCTGCCTATCGACATCATTATGATAATGATGATAAATTTGAAATTTTGGTTGAATATCAAGCTGCCCCTTCTTTTGAAGATAAAAATTTGATCTTAATTGATCCAATGTTGGCTACAGGACAATCTATTGTGGCGGTCTTGCACAAGTTGCATTTGGAACAAAAACCAAAAGAAATTCATATCGTTGTAGTTATTGCTGCTCCGGAAGGGATTGCTTATCTTCAAAAAAATCTTCCCAAAAATTGTCATCTTTGGATTGCTGCTATTGATGAAAAGCTTAACGAGAAAAACTACATTATTCCTGGTCTTGGGGATGCCGGTGATTTAGCTTACGGAAGTAAATTATAGCTGAGAAAAGTAGCAAAAAAAACAACCAGAAATAAGTATAAGCAATAGGGTTTCCTGATATATTTTGCTTTGGGAATATTCAATATTTGTAGTACACATTACAGACAAAGGCATAAATGTAAAAACTAACATTTCGTTGCTTTTCTCCGGTGAAATCAAAAAAATTGTAATTCCAATTAAAAAGCCAAAAATTATTTTTTTATAAGACGCTTGTAAAATTAATGGCTTGTTTGTCATGGAAAAAATCAATGACAACAGGAAATACAATCCAATAACTACAAAAAATGAGAGGGCATTATTTTGATAATTGTTTGTAAAATAATCCAGTTCGAAATTAGTCTGAGTTTGATTTATAATATGTGTAATCCACGTTTTATCAAATACCAAGGCAGAAAATAAAAAGATAACTGCTGTTGCCAAAAATGCCAAAAATGGTAAAAGCCAGTTTCTAAAATCTCTTGAAACGTGAAAAAATATTGAAATGTAGACTAAAATTATAAAAAAAATACACCAAAAATGAAACAAACTGGCAATAAAAATCCACATCGAGGCATCGAAAATCTTTTCTTTTGGCGCTTTTAAAGTTTGCAAAGAAATCAATCTTCGAACAGCAAGAAGCAGAAAAAAATTGGCAAACAATAAATTAGAATTATTAAAAATCGACGGAAAAATGAGCAGAAATAATAGGAAAAATAAAATGGTATAACTACTATTTTTTGTCAAGTTATTCTTTTTTACTGTAAAATTTACCAAGAAAAATGAAGCAAATAATAACAAAACAAGTGTAGCTGTTTTTGAGAATCCATATACAGAAATAGTTCTAAACAGATCACTTGAGTGATACATAAAAAAGAAAATAAGCAAAAAAACTACCACCAAAACATTATTAAGTAGTGTGGATTTTTTAAAAACGCTTGTTATCATAAGGATATTTTATACATTTGTGCTGTAAATATAACATTTTATAAAATGAGAGCATTTTTTGAAGGCATTCAATCTTTATTTGTAGATTTTTTATTTAAACCTCTTGATTTATTAAGGTCTTTAGAGTTAAGCAGTTGGTGGTTAGCCAATATTGTTAGCTGGGCTTTGATTATTATCTGTGGTTATTATATTGTTTACTGGTGTAAAGAATTAGCAAAACATAGAGCCAATAACGAAGAAAACCAAGATACAACGGCACACTCTTTTTTAAAGTAAAAACCCCTTAATCCCAAAAGAGAGAAATTAGGAATTATTTTAAATCTTTGCCAATATCTTTTCTAAAATACATCTTATCAAAATGTAGCTTGTCTATATTTTGATAAGATTTTTTTATGGCTTCTTGGAAATCATTGCCAAAAGAAGTGATAGCCAAACCCCTTCCGCCATTGGTTAACACTTTCCCGTTTTCAAGTTTTGTCCCGGCATGGAAAACAAGAGAATCGTTAATATTGTCTAATCCAAAAATTTCTTTCCCTTTTTCATAATCTTCGGGATACCCGCCAGAAACCAACATAACTGTTGTGGCGCTTCTTTCATCAATTTGTAGCGAAACTTCATCTAAATTTCCATTCGAAACTGCTTGAAATAATTCCACCAAATCTGATTTTATTCTTGGAATTACGACTTCGGTTTCTGGATCACCCATTCTAACGTTGTATTCAATTACTATTGGTTCGCCTTTGACTATGATTAATCCAATAAAAATGAACCCTTTATATTCAATCCCGTCTTTTTTTAACCCTTCAATGGTTGGTTTTACAATTCGGATTTCAATTTTCTCTAGTAATACGTCATCTACGAAAGGCACCGGAGAAACGGCTCCCATTCCGCCCGTATTTAGACCTGTATCTCCTTCGCCAATTCGTTTATAATCTTTGGCCGTAGGCAACATTTTATAGTTTTTACCATCAGTCAAAACAAAACAACTCAACTCAATTCCGTCTAGAAACTCTTCAATAACAACTTTGGCGCTTGCTTTACCAAATTTGGCATGAATCAACATATTTCGCAATTCTGTTTTTGCCTCTTCTAAATCTTGAATAATTAAAACTCCTTTACCTGCTGCTAATCCGTCAGCTTTCAAAACAAAGGGCGGTTGTAGTGTTTCTAAAAATCTGCAGCCTTTTTCCAAAGTTGTTGCCGTAAAACTATCATACGCTGCTGTTGGTATCTTATGTTTAACGAGAAATTCTTTGGCAAATTCTTTACTCCCTTCTAATTGAGCCCCTACTTTTGATGGGCCAATAACCGGAATATGATTTAACTCAGCATCATTTTTAAAGAAATCATAAATCCCTAAGACTAACGGGTCTTCAGGACCAACTACAACCATTTCGATTTTTTCTTGAATTGCAAATGATTTTAGCGCATTAAAATCATTAGGATTAATAGGAATATTTGTTGCTATTGAAGCAGTTCCAGCATTTCCGGGGGCAACAAAAAGGGTTGAGCATTTCGAACTTTGAAGCATTTTAAAAGCTAAAGCATGTTCTCTGCCTCCTGAACCAAGAAGTAAAATTGTCATTTTCGTGGTGTTAATTTTTCACAAAAATATACAGTTTATTTTTTTATTACTCATTTTTTATTATTTTAGTGCACTTAATTTAAAATTAAAACAAGATACTATGAAAAAACTATTACTTTCTTTAAGCTTAATTGCTTCATTTTCAACAATAAACGCGCAGTGGACTTCTCAAGGTACTGGATTTGCTGATGCAAGTAGAGGTTTAAGCGAAGTTCGCATTGTTGACGCGAATACTGTTTGGGCTTTGGCTTATGATGGCTCAGGCGGAGGTGCTAATATTCAAGAATTTACTTTAACAATAAACGGTGGTACTTCCTGGACTTCTGGAACTATTAATTTAGGTGATACAACTTTAGAAATAAATAATATTTCACCAGTTAGCGCAACTACCGCATGGTCATCAGCTATAATTAATTTAGGAGATCCTACCGTTGATGGTGTTGGAAAAATTGTTAAGACTACTGATGGTGGTCTTAATTGGACTCCACAGTGCGAAACCTGTTTTCAAGTAGCTGGTTCTTCTTTCTTAAATGGTGTTTACTTTTGGGATGCTAACGTTGGTGTTGCTTTTGGAGATCCTGAAGGTACAGAATTTGAAATTTGGAGAACTACAGATGGTGGTGATAACTGGACTAGAGTTCCTGGCGCCAGCATAGCTAATCCTTTGAATGGAGAATATGGATACAACAATGTACCTGTTGCTGCAGGCGGTGTTTTATGGTTTCCAACAAATAAAGGAAGATTATACCGAACTACTGACCAAGGCGCTACTTGGACAGCTGCTCAAGCGCCATTGACTGATTTTGGCTCAGCTTTACCAGCAAATAGTGGAAGAGTTATTTTTAGTGATATGAACAATGGTTATTTATTAAAAACCTCTGGAACTGTGGCTAATCCTGCTTATACTTACTATACTACTACAAATGGTGGGTCCACATGGGGTACTGGTGCACCTTTTACAGGTACGCGACAAATACTTACTTATATTCCTGGAACTACCAATATTGTTGCTACTTCTCAAGCAGCTCCTGTAGGAACATCTATTAGTACTGATAACGGTGCGACTTGGACAGATCTAGAGCCAGCTGGAACAGAGCAAAGAGGTGCTTCTGCTTTTTTAAATGCAAGTACAGGATGGTGTGCTGGTTTTAGTGATGGTGACCCTTTAGGAAGTGCCGGTATTTTTAAATTATCAGAGCCATTAGGTGTTGATAATGCTGCAACTGTTACTAAGTTTAAGGTTTATCCGAACCCTGCGTCTTCTGTAGTAACAATTTCTACTCCTGAAGTTGAAACAGTAGCTTTATCAGTTACTGATTTAACTGGTAAAGTAGTTATGATTAAATTATTAAACGGGATTGAAAATACTGTAGATATTTCTAATCTTGCTACTGGTGCCTATTTCTTTAATTTAAGCTCTGGAGACAAAAAAGAAGTGGTTAAAATTCTTAAAAATTAATTCCAAATAAAATAGTATTTTTAAGGGCTGACACATTCGTTGGCCCTTTTTTATTGTCTTTATGTTCAACTTCTTCAATTTATCGCTCAGAATAAATGGCTTTCCTATGAAGGAAACGTCTGCCGAATTGAAAAAGATTCTATCCGTTTCAGAAATTGATTATGGCAATTATATTAACCAAAAGAAAAACGAAATAGTTGATTATCATTTGAAACACAACAAATCATATCAAGCCTTTGTTGGAAAATCTCATTTCGATAATTGGAATGATCTTCCGGTAATGACTAAAAAAGAATTTCAGAAACCACTCGCAGAAAGACTTTCGGAAGGTTTTACTCCATCTAATGTTTATGTAAACAAAACCTCAGGTTCAAGCGGAGATCCTTTCATTTTTGCCAAAGATAAATTTTGCCATGCCTTGACTTGGTCTAATATTATTTATCGTTTTAGTTGGTTTAATATCAATTTTAATTCGTCTTTACAAGCGCGTTTTTATGGAATACCATTAGACTTTATTGGCAACAAAAAAGAGCGAATTAAAGACTTATTGAGTAATCGCTATCGTTTTACAATTTT
>CANJWG010000002.1 GCA_947478365.1 Flavobacteriaceae bacterium
AAATACGGAAAAACTCCTTTAATCATTGGCGGTGGTCATAACAATGCCTATGGAAATATAAAAGGAACAGCACTTGGATTAGGAAAACCAATAAATGCCATCAATTTTGATGCGCATTCTGATTTTAGAATTCTGGAAGGAAGACATAGTGGCAACGGTTTTTCGTATGCATATGAAGAAGGTTTTCTTAAAAAATATTTCATCTTTGGGTTACACGAAAATTATACTTCTAAAAACGTACTCGATAATTTAAAAAAAATTGAAGACCGTGTAACCTTTAATACTTACGATGAAATAAAAGTAAGGCAACAAAAGAACTTTCAACAAGAGCTAAGCACTGCATTAGATTTTATTAAAAATGAAGCCTACGGAATTGAAATTGATTTAGATGCATTGCCAAATATTGCTAGTAGCGCTATGACAATGAGTGGTTTTTCAGTAGAAGAATTACGCCAGTTTGTTTTCTTTTTTGGCAACTATAAAAATGCAACTTATCTTCATATTTGCGAAGGTGCGCCAGAACTTGGTGAAGAAAAAAACAATCATCTTATCGGTAAATTGATTGGATATTTGGTTACCGACTTTATTAAATCGAGAAAGGAATTGATTTAGTTGATGATTTCGGGTTATGGGTTTCGAGTTCAAAACATAGAAAACCCGCAACGCGCAACACCTAACCAATAAAACCCTATCTTTGCCTCGACTTACTACTTAACAGTAAGTATATTTTATGTTATTCGAAGAGTTATCATTGTCCAAAAGTATTCAAAGAGCCGTTTTTGAAGAAGGATACACACAGCCCACACCTATTCAGGAAAAAGCTATTCCATTTATTTTAGCAGGAAAAGATTTAGTAGGTTGTGCTCAAACCGGTACTGGAAAAACAGCAGCTTTTGCTATTCCAATTATACACAACCTTCACAGGATAATAGGTTCATCCAAAAAAACAAAAGAAATTCGTTGTTTAGTAGTAACTCCAACACGAGAATTAGCTGTTCAGATTGGCGAAAGTTTTGACACTTATGGAAAATATACCAACATTGGTCAACTAACCATTTTTGGTGGTGTTTCGCAAGTGCCGCAAGTAGATCAATTAAAGAAAGGTGTTGACATTTTGATTGCCACACCAGGAAGATTATTGGATTTACACAAACAAGGTTTTATTGATTTTGATAGTCTGCATTATTTGGTTTTAGATGAATCAGATTTGATGCTCGATATGGGTTTCATAAACGATGTTAGAAAAATTGTAAAACTGGTTCCTAATAACAGACAAACTTTACTGTTTTCGGCGACAATGCCGATGGCAATCCGTGAATTAGCAGATACTTTTTTAAACAAACCAGAGTATGTTTCGGTAACACCAGTTTCTTCTACAGCAGAAATAATAGAGCAAAAAATATATTTTGTTGGAAAAGAAGACAAACGTGGTTTATTGTATCATTTGATACGCAATGAAAACCTCAGCAATGTATTGGTGTTTGTAAGAACAAAACATGGTGCTGATAATGTAGTTAAAGCGTTAAAAAAACATGGGGTTAATGCCGAAGCAATTCATGGCGACAAATCACAAACGGCAAGACAACGCGTTTTAGATCATTTTAAAAACAAAGAAATCTCTGTTTTGGTGGCAACTGATATTGCAGCTCGAGGGATTGATATTGAAAGTTTACCGTATGTAATCAATTTTGATTTGCCCAATATTCCCGAAACCTATGTTCACCGAATAGGTCGAACTGGTCGTGCTGGAAACGGCGGAATATCGATTTCGTTTTGCAGCAAAGATGAAGAACCTTATTGGGTAACTATTCAGAAGTTGATTAAGGTTAATGTAAAAACGATAAAAGACCATCCTTTTCCATGGAAAGATGCTGAACAAAATCAAGAAGCTAAACCTGATTTGAGAAACAAAAAGAAACCTGAAGGAAGTAATTCTAGAAAATCAGATGCTTCCAAGAAGAATAAAAAACGCTGGTACTAATAAGTGGTTTCTCTTTTATTTACTTGATTTTGAATGACCTGAAATAACATTGAAGGTTCAAAAGGCTTCATCAAAACATCATTCATCCCAGCAGAAATAGCTTGTTCCGCTACTTCTTGTTTGTCAAAAGCAGTCAGGGCAATAATGGGAATAGTAATTCCTTTTGCTCTTATTTTTCGTGATGTATCAAAACCGTTGATTAATGGCATGTTGATATCCATTAATATTAAATCAAACGATTCGCGTTCCAAAGCAACCAAAGCAGCAAAACCATCATCAACAATGGTGCAACTCATATTACTTAGCTCAATTATTTTTTTGGTTACAACCTGATTAATTTTATTGTCTTCGACAACCAAAATGTTATATAAGTGTCTAGTCGATAAATCAACCTCTATATTATTTATAATTTCTTTTGATTTGTCTTCATCAAATTCAAATCCGATAGTGAATGAAAAAGTAGTTCCAATATTTTCTTCACTCACTATATGAATTTCACTATTGAATAATTTTACCAAACTTGAAACAATAGATAATCCTAGACCTGTGCCTTGATAATCTTCATCTTTTCTTTCTATCTGAACAAATTTTTCGAAGATTTTTTCTTGATCTTCTTTTGCTATCCCTATTCCTGTGTCTTTAACTTTAAATTCAATAAAATACGTTTTGTCTTCTACATTTTTCAAATCGGCATAAATAGCAACTTCACCGTTCTTAGTAAACTTCAAAGCGTTACTTACTAGGTTCATAATAATTTGAGATAACCTGAGTTTATCACCAATTAAAAATTCAGGTATTGCTGTATCAATTTCAATAGTTAATACATCATTGTTTTTATCAGCGATGTATTCGACAGAATTTTTTATCAAAGTGATTTCATCTGTCAAGTTGAAAATAAGACCTTCTAACACTATTCTTTTTTCCTCTATTTTATTGATTTGAAGAATATCATTAACCAAAGATAGCAAGTATTTAGCAGAGAACTTTAGGGATTTTAAATGTGGATTATTGAACAATTCTTTATGTTCGTCTAGGATTATATTGGTAATTCCAATAACACCATATAATGGTGTTCTCAATTCATGAGTAATAGTAGAAACAAATTGTGATTTGAGTTGAGAAGCTTCTTCTGCTTTTTCTTTGGCCTCTATTAAAGCTTCATTAGCCAATTCTAATTCATGATTAGCTTGTTCTCTAATTTTTACGTTTTTATATAAAGTCAATAACAATAATAATAAAATTATCAAGATAACAATAAATAGTATTACGATTAACTTAGAATCTTTTTTACTTTGCTTATGCTTTTCGTTTACTTGTTCAATTCGTTCCAATTGGTTTTTGTATTCGTCTAGCTCTATTTGTAAAGCTGCTTTTTGCAGTTTATCTAACTTATCTTCTGAATAAACAACTTTACTTAAAGAATCTGATTTTTCATTATACTTTTTTGCTTTTTCAGTTTCTTGATAATGTTTGTAATGGTAAACTAAGTTATCATAAATACTAATTAAATACGAGTCGTATCGAATCTCCTTGGCTATTTCCTGGGCTTTAGCATAATATTGTTCTGCTTCAGCTTTTCTATTATGATTTGTTGCGTAAATCCCAAGTAAAGACGTCAACATCATTTTGTTTTCCTTGTTACCATATTTCTGTATATGTTCCTTAATGCCTTTTAAATACAGATTTCCTTCATCATATTTATTAATCGCATAATAAGCACTGACAATATTCATTTTTGTATTAATGATGTCTTTACTGTCTTTGATTTTTTCGGCATAGAATAACGCCTTTTTAAAATAATTTAATCCTTTTGGAACATCATTTAAGTTATAATAATAAACACTTCCTAAATTTCCGTATATCCAATTTAAGAGTTTAACTTTATTGGTTTTTTTGGCATAAGAAAGTGCTTTAAAGTAAAATTCAATAGCTTTTTTGGAATCGGAGCATTTATCATAAATAACTCCTAGCGTATTGTAGGATTGTGCTATATATAAGTCGTCATTTATACCAAAAGAGATAATCAAAGCTTGTTTTGAAGAATCTAATGCCTTGTCATATTGCGCATTATTATAATCAGAAAAAGCTTGATCAAGCAATCTTTTTATTTCAGTTTTCTCCTTATTATAATCTTGTGCAACCAAATTGGTATAAGAGAAAAGAAAAAATAAAAGTAAACTAATGTATTTGACTTTAATCATATGTTTGGTTCATCGCTCAAATATAAAATTTTTATTCAAAAAAAAATCCCGATTACTCGGGATTTTCTTAGTAAAAGTCTAATTTCTAATCAATTTGCGATATTTTATTCGTTTTGGTGATACATCTGCACCCAAACGTTTCTTTTTGTTTTCTTCATACTCAGAGAATCCACCTTCAAAATAGTACACATCAGAGTTTCCTTCAAACGCTAAAATGTGCGTACAAATTCTGTCTAAGAACCATCTATCGTGACTAATTACTACTGCACAACCAGCGAAGTTTTCTAATCCTTCCTCCAAAGCACGAAGCGTATTAATATCCAAATCATTTGTTGGCTCATCAAGCAACAATACGTTTCCTTCTTCTTTTAAAGTCATGGCCAAATGCAAACGGTTACGTTCTCCACCTGATAGCGCTGCCACTTTTTTGTTCTGATCACTTCCGCCAAAGTTAAAACGAGACAAATAAGCTCTTGAGTTTACTTGTCTTCCACCCATCATGATTAATTCTTGTCCGTCGCAGAAATTTTCCCAAATAGTTTTATTTGGGTCTATATTGGAATGTGATTGGTCAACGTAAGCAATTTTCACTGTTTCACCAACACTAAATTGACCAGCATCTGTTTTTTCTTCTCCCATGATCATTCGGAAAATAGTTGATTTACCAGCTCCATTTGGTCCAATAATACCAACAATTCCTGCTTGTGGTAGGGTAAAGTTTAAATTATCATATAATAATTTATCTCCAAATGCTTTGGCTACATTCTTAGCTTCAATTACATTAGTTCCTAATCGTGGTCCATTCGGAATATAGATTTCTAATTTTTCATCTAGTTCTTTTTGGTCTTCGTTTAAGAGTTTATCATAGTTTTGCAAACGTGCTTTTTGTTTTGTCTGGCGTCCTTTGGCTCCTTGTCGCACCCAATCCAACTCTCGTTCTAAAGTTTTTCTACGTTTGGAAGCCACTTTTTCTTCCAGCTCCATACGTTTTGATTTTTGGTCAAGCCAAGAAGAATAGTTTCCTTTCCACGGAATACCTTCGCCTCTATCCAATTCCAAAATCCAGCCGGCAACATTATCCAAGAAATATCTATCGTGCGTTACGGCAATTACGGTTCCTGCATATTGAGCTAAATGTTGTTCTAACCAAAGAACACTTTCCGCATCCAAGTGGTTGGTCGGCTCATCTAGTAAAAGCACATCCGGATTTTGTAACAACAAACGGCAAAGCGCAACTCTACGTTTTTCTCCGCCTGATAAAACACTAATTGGCATATCCCCGTCAGGAGTGCGAAGAGCGTCCATGGCAACTTCTAATTTATTATCAATTTCCCATGCGCCACTAGCGTCAATACGGTCTTGCAATTGCGCTTGACGGTCCATCAATTTATCCATCTTGTCGGCATCCTCATAAACTTCTGGCAACCCAAACATATCATTGATTTTATTGAATTCGTCCAAAAGCGCCATCGTTTCTGAAACTCCTTCTTTTACGATTTCTAAAACTGTTTTGGTTTCATCTAGTTTTGGTTCTTGTTCTAAGTAACCAACAGTATAACCAGGTTGGAAAACCACATCGCCTTGATAATTTTTATCAACTCCGGCGATGATCTTTAATAAAGATGATTTACCTGAACCATTTAATCCAAGGATTCCAATCTTTGCTCCATAAAAGAAACTTAAATAAATATTCTTTAAAACTTGCTTATCACTACCTTGGTAAGATTTACTTAATCGTTGCATTGAGAAAATTACTTTCTTATCGTCTGACATTTTTTTTAAATTTTAAATTTTATAAATATTCTGCTTACTGCGACTGAACACTGAATACTTTTTACAAACGCCCTTTTAGAGAACTGAAAACCCAAGCATTGGCTAAAAAACCTACGCCTACGGCACCAAACCCCCAACCTGCAACATCGGCATATCGATAAATCCCTAACCCTATTAGAATAAATCCCATTATAATCATTATTAAGGTTGCCCATCCTAAGACGGTATTTTTATTCATTCCCATGTTTTTTAGTATTTAATTTTTGGAGAGCAAATTTAACTAAAATATATCAGTTTTGAAAGGGATAAGAGAAAAGCAAAAGGAATAAGAAAAAGTAGAGAAAACTATTCTATTCAAAAGAAAATGATTCAATCGAATCACTCTCCCCTAGTTACTTTATTAACTACCCCTTCTTTTGACCAAGGATTTCACATTAAGTCTTTTCGATAATCATTAGTATCAATAAGTTTACGCATTGGATGAAAGTATCTTGAAGCGCTAGTGCAGTTAATAGAATAGTAAAGAAGAATATTTTTTTTAATATTTATTGATTTTTATAAAGATAGGAATTAATTAAAAATACTTATCAACATTTCCTTTTGTAAATCGCCTTGGGGTAACCCATTTGCTCCAACACCTTTGCTTTTTACATCAATATCTCGGAGCTTTCCAACAATGGCACTTACTTTTTTCATTGGATAATTATGTGCTGCAGCAATATAATCGTTAACAAAATAAGGGTTTACTTTAAGTATTTTGGCAACATTTGCAGCAGATTTATCTTTTAAGCCATGATATTGAAGTAAAGCAGAAAAGAAACTAAAAACCAATCCGTTGGTCATAACAATTGGATTATCTTTTTGGTTTTGGGCAAAATAATTGGCTATCTGATAGGCTTTAAATTGGTTCTTTTCACCAATGGCTTTTCTAAACTCAAACACATTGAAATCCTTACTGAATCCAATATTTTCTTCAATATGATGTGGTGTAATGGTACTTCCCTTTGGCAGAATGATTTCAAGTTTGGTCAATTCGTTAGCAATTCGGCTCAAATCATTTCCAAGAAACTCGACAAGCATGGCCATTGCTTTGGGTTCAATACCATAACCTCTTCCTTGCAAAACGCGTTTAATCCACTCGCCTACTTTATTGTCGTACATCTTTTTGCTTTCGTAAACCAAACCATTTTTTTCGAGCATTTTGGTTACTTTCTTGCGTTTGTCCAACGATTTGTATTTGTAAGCGAAAACTAAAACCGTTGTATGTTGAGGATTTTCGGCATATTTTTCTAATTGGTCAATCGTTCTGGATAATTCCTGTGCTTCTTTTACAATGACCACTTGGCGTTCTGCCATCATTGGGTAGCGTTTAGCATTTGCTACAATATCATCAATAGTAGTATCGCGACCATAAAGCACCATTTGGTTAAACCCTTTTTCATCTTCGGTCAAAAGGGTATCTTCCAAATATTCGGTGATTCTATCAATATAATAAGGCTCTTCACCCATCAAAAAATAGATAGGTTTGATTTTGCCAGCTTTGATGTCATTAATTATTTTTACTACTTCGTCCATTATTTAATGTTCAGTGTTCAGTCGCAGTTGGCAGTTTGTCTAATTTCTATGTTCTATATTCTTTTCTCTAAAAAAATATATCTTTGTTGAATGCAAAACCTCAACTTTCCTTCCTATAACTTTCGCTTCAAAAATAGTGAAAATAAAGTGTCGATTTTTGATGACATCAGGAAAAAGTTTATCATTCTTACTTCCGAAGAATGGGTTCGTCAAAATACCATTCAATTCTTATTAAAAGAGAAGAATTATCCAAAATCATATCTCAATATAGAGAAACTGATTAAGATAAATGATATAACTAAACGCTATGACATTGTTGTTTTTCGACCTGATGGCACATTATCTTTATTGATCGAATGCAAAGCTCCCGAAGTTAAGATCACACAAGATACTTTTGACCAAATTGCACGTTATAATTTGAAATTGAAAGCTCACTACTTGATGGTAACCAACGGACTAAATCATTACTTTTGTCAAATGGACTTTGAGAATGAACGATATATATTTCTTGAAGAATTACCTAGTTTTAGACAAGAGACCAAGAGATAATAGATGATAGACAAGAGAATAGCTGTAGTTGTATTAAATTGGAATGGGGCTAAATTGCTGGAGCAATTCTTGCCTTCTGTGGTTGCCTATTCTGATGAAGCAAAAATCTATGTGGCTGATAATGATTCGACTGATAAATCGATTGCTATTATAAAAGAAAAGTTTCCATCAATTACTATTATTAAAAATGATGGCAATTATGGTTTTGCCAAAGGTTATAATTTAGCATTGAAACAAGTAGAAGAAGAATACTATGCATTGGTAAACTCCGATATTGAAGTTACTAAAAATTGGCTTGCTCCTATACTATCTATATTTGATACAGAAGCAAAAATCGGAATCATACAACCAAAAATATTAGATTATAAAAACAAAGAATGCTTTGAATATGCTGGTGCGGCTGGTGGCTTCATAGACCAATTTGGTTATCCATATTGTAGAGGGCGAATTTTTGAAACCATAGAAAAAGACAATGGTCAATATGATGATTCGTTAGAAATTTTTTGGGGTAGCGGTGCTTGTTTTTTTATTCGAAAAGAAGTTTACCGAAAACTAAACGGTTTTGATGATGATTTTTTTGCACATCAAGAAGAGATTGATTTGTGCTGGCGCGCTTTTAATTTGGGCTACAAAGTAAAATACACTTCAGAATCAGTAGTGTATCATGTTGGTGGTGCCACCTTAAACGAAAGCAATCCGAAGAAGACTTTCTTGAACTTCAGAAACTCATTATTGATGCTTACTAAAAATTTACCAGCAAATAAATTGGTTTCTATTCTTTTTGTGCGGTTCATACTTGATGGTTTTGCCGGAATTCAATTCATTTTTAAAGGAAATTTTATTCATTGTTGGGCAATTATTAGAGCCCACTTTCATTTTTATCATCTGATAAACAAAACGTTAAAAAAAAGAAACGGATCTCAGTTCGAAAATTATTATCAGTCCAAAAGCATTGTCTATCGCTACTTCCTGAAAAACGGCACTATATTTGAAAAATGATTTTAACAATAGATTATCATTTAAAACCACTCTTGAAATCTAAATTAATATGTACTTTTGTTAAAATTTTTAATTACCCTATCCTATGAAAAAAGTAATTTTCGCACTTTCGTTGGTTGCCCTTACTCTAAGCTCTTGTGGCACAAAGAAAAAAATTGCTGCTCTCGAAGCACAAAACAAAGAATGTCAAGACTTATTAAATTCAACTACCGTTAAATTAAATTTATGTCTGTCTGAAAAAGAGGCGCTTTCTAAACAGAACGATTACTTAAAACAAAACAATTCTGACTTGATTAACAGTTCTAAAGAAATAACACTGTTAAGCACAAAAGGTGCTCAAAACTTGGAAAAATCATTGGAAAGTTTAAAAGAAAAAGATTTAAAAATTTCACGTCTTCAGGATGCTTTAACCAAAAAAGACAGCGTTACCTTAGCATTGGTTACCAGTTTGAAAAGCTCAGTTGGCATTACTGATCCAGACATTGAAATCAACGTAGAAAAAGGTGTTGTTTTCATCTCAATTGCAGATAAATTATTATTCAAAAGCGGAAGTTACGTAGTAAGTGACAAAGCTAAAGAAGTATTAGGAAAAGTAGCTAAAGTAATCAACAGCAGACCAACATTTGAGTGTATGGTTGAAGGTCATACCGATAATGTACCTTTTACAGGAAATGCTATATTGTTAGACAATTGGGATTTGAGTGTAAAACGTTCTACGGCTATTGTTAGAGTATTGACAAATGATTTAGGTGTAAAACCATCTCAATTAATTGCTGCCGGAAGAAGCGAATTTATTCCGTTAGTCGATAATAATTCTGCAGACAACAGAGCTAAAAACAGAAGAACTCGTGTCGTAATTTTGCCAAAAATTGATGAGTTCTACGAAATGATTGAAAAAGAAATGAAGAATCAGAAAAAGTAGTTTCTTAGAGAAAAGATAATAGATAAATAGATAATAGACAAAACGTCACGAGAAATCGAGACGTTTTTTTGTATTTAATAATACTGTCAACTCTGACCGTGACTGAGACTGATTACTAAAATATATCCGGATCGCCTTTACCTTCACGAATAACTTCTGGTTCATAACCCGATAAATCGATAATTGTTGAACCAACATTATCTCCGTAGCCACCATCAATAACTATGTCAACCAAGTGTTGCCATTTTTCAAAAATCAGTTCCGGGTCTGTTGAATATTCTAATACTTCATCATCATCGTGGATAGATGTAGATACAATTGGGTTGCCCAACATTCGAACAATATCCAAAGCAATATTATTATCAGGCACACGAATACCCACAGTTTTCTTTTTGCGAAATGCTGACGGCAAATCGTTATTACCAGGCAAAATAAAAGTATAAGGTCCTGGCAAGCTTCTTTTTAGAATTTTAAAAGTAGAGGTATCTATTTGGCGGACGTAATCTGACAAGTTACTCAAATCGCTACAGACAAAAGAGAAATTGGCTTTCTCTAGTTTTACTCCTTTAATTTTAGCTATGCGTTCCAAAGCTTTTGAATTGGTTATATCACAACCTAAACCATAAACGGTATCTGTTGGATAAATTACCAAACCGCCACTTTTTAATATATCAACAACCTTTTTTATAGCAGCTTCGCTGGGTTTGTCTTCATATATTTTAATGAATTTAGCCATTTATTTTATGCTGTAAGCCGTAAGCATTATGCTATAGGCGTTAAATTATTTATTCTAAAGCTTATGGCTTATTGCCTAGAGCTTAAAGTTAACCAATCACATCAAGCTTAGCAAACCTCAAAAGTAGCTTCTTAATTCCTCCTACTTCAAATTTGATTTCTGCTTTTTTATCAGCTCCAGCTCCTTCTAGACTAACGACTTCGCCTTTACCAAATCGTTCATGTATGACTACATTTCCAATAGTTAATTTACTGTCAAACAAATTAGTGTTGCTTGGTGCATTCCCTATAGGTTTCAATTTACGAATATTCGCTGATGAAACCGGCTCGTCTCCATATTTCTTTGGAGGCGTTCCTGCGGTTGGTTTGGCCAATCGCAATTTGGATTTATCGATATCACCAAAAATATCCAAATCGATGGTTGGTTTATATCGATAACCTGAATCCATCGGGTTTATATATTCAAGATATTCATCTTTTATTTCTTCAATAAAACGAGAAGGTTCACTATCGACCAATTTACCCCAACGGTAACGCGACTGCGCATAGGTTAAATACGCCTGATGTTCGGCTCGGGTTAAGGCAACATAAAATAACCTTCTTTCTTCTTCCAATTCGCTTCTGGTATTCAAACTCATCGCACTCGGAAACAAATCTTCTTCCATTCCGACCACAAAAACATACGGGAATTCCAATCCTTTTGCCAAGTGAATCGTCATCAAAGCTACTCTGTCGTCATCGCCGGTATCTCGATCTAAATCAGTTGCTAAAGCTACGTCTTCCAAAAACTCGGATAATGCTCCACGCGCGCCATCAATTTCTCTTTGACCTTCGATGAAATCTTTTATACCACCCATTAAGGTTTCTATATTTTCAATTCTTGCAATACCTTCGGGCGTTCCGTCTTTTTTGAGTTCCTGAATTAAGCCTGTTTTTTTGGCAACATGTTCTGTTAACACAAAGGCATCCTGCTGTTCGTTGATAATTTGAAAACTCTTAATCATTGTAACAAAATCTTCCAGCTTTTGCTTGGTTCCTGAGTTTAATTTCAAATCAATCTTATCGATGTTTTCCATAACCTCAAAAACGGAACGTTTATAATGATTGGCAGCGACTGTAAGTTTTTCGATAGTGGTATCACCAATTCCTCGAGCCGGATAATTAATCACACGAACTAATGCTTCTTCGTCTTTTGGATTAATTACCAATCGTAAATAACACAATACGTCTTTGATTTCCTTTCTTTGATAAAAAGACAAACCTCCATAAATTCGATACGGAATATCGCGTTTACGCAACGCATCTTCCATGGCGCGAGATTGCGCATTGGTTCGGTACAAAATGGCAAACTGACCATTTAACATTTGGTTGCGCATCTTTTGTTCAAAGATTTCAGAGGCTACAAATCGACCTTCTTCACCGTCTGTAATGCTACGATGCACTTTTACTTTTGGTCCAAAATCATTTGCGGTCCAAACTATTTTATCAAGTTTGGTTTTATTCTTATCGATGATGGAATTAGCAGCTTCAACAATGTTTTTTGTAGAACGATAATTCTGTTCTAACCGATAGGTTTTTACATTTTCATAATCCTTTTGAAAGTTGAGAATGTTATTAATATTCGCTCCACGAAACGCATAGATACTTTGGGCATCATCGCCCACGACACAAATATTTTGAAATCTATCGCTCAATGCACGTACAATTAAGTATTGAGAATGATTGGTGTCTTGGTACTCATCAACCAAAATATATCGGAATCGGTCTTGGTATTTTGCCAACACATCCGGATAACGATTTAAGAGTTCATTGGTTTTTAATAACAAATCATCAAAATCCATGGCGCCAGCTTTGAAACATCTGTCAACATAATTGGCATAAATTTCACCCAAACGCGGCTTTTTACTCATGGCATCCTGCTCTTGTAATTCGGGGTTATTTAGATAAGCTTTAACGGTAATTAATGAATTTTTATACGATGATATTCTGCCCAAGATTTGTTTTGGTTTGTAAATATCTTTATCCAACTGCATTTCTTTGATAATAGCTGAAATCAATCGAACACTATCTTGAGTGTCATAAATAGTAAAATTGGTAGGAAAACCTAATTTATCGGCTTCGCTTCTTAGAATGCGAGCAAAAACCGAATGAAACGTTCCCATCCATAGATTTTTGGCTTCAGCCGGGCCAACTATATCTCCGATACGCTTTTTCATTTCGCGTGCGGCTTTGTTGGTAAACGTCAGTGCCAAAATATTAAACGCATCCACACCCAAACTCATCAAATAGGAAATACGAACTGTCAGCACACGAGTTTTTCCAGAACCTGCGCCAGCGATTATAATCATAGGCCCATCTTTCTGAAAAACAGGTTGTTGTTGGGCTTCGTTAAGTTGGGAGATATATTTTTCTATCATCATTTTTGAGAATCCTCAAATTTATGATTACTCCTTTTGAATTACAATAAATTCTAAGGGTATTTCTATTATATTTGTCAACAATTTTAGTCTAAACTCAATATGAACACCGATAAAATTTTAGAATTACTTATGTATGCTGTTCCCTCGATGATAACTGGTGGTGTAGCCTATTATTTGTTTGATAATTACTTCAAAGACCAACAAAATACCAGACGTTGGTTATTACAAAGAGAAAATCAGAAACATTCCTTGCCTTTGCGTTTGCAGGCATATGAAAGATTGGCTTTATTTTTAGAGCGAATCAATCCTGCAAAGTTGTTAATTAGAGTAGCACCTTTGAGTGATAATAAAGTAGATTATCAAAATCTATTAATTCATCATATTGAGCAGGAATATGAGCACAACATCACGCAACAAGTATATATAACAAATGAACTATGGACGATGCTATTAACAGCTAAAAACACCATTATTCAAAATATCAGAAAAACTGCTTTGGATGAAAGTGTAACTACTGCTGACCAACTAAGGGAAAAGATTTTGAGTAATTTATTGGACGGACAATCTGCAAGTACAGTAGCACTTAGTTATTTAAAAAATGAAGTCGCTGAAGTTTTAGGATAAAAAAATCCTTCTCAATTGAGAAGGATTTTTTGTTTATTTAAATTTTGAAATTCCGCCTTTTAACCAAGCTAAATATTCCTCTATGTTTGGTGTATAGCTAATAGGTTCGTTAAGCTTTTCTTCTTTTAAATCAATCAAAACATAGAATGGCTGCGTGTTTGTTTTGTATTTAGTAATAATAAATTCCGTCCATTTATCGCCAACCGTAATAATATCATTTCCGGTTTCTTTTGAAACTGTTTGTTCACTTTTTGGCAATTCTCTTTTATCATCAACATATAATGATATTAAAACCACTTCGTTTTTCAATACGTTTAAAACCTTTTCATCCGACCAAACATTGTTTTCCATCTTACGGCAATTCACACAGGCATAACCTGTAAAATCTAGCATAACAGGTTTGTTTACTGTTTTGGCGTAAGCCAAGCCTTTAATATAATCAGTAAAAACGGTTAAACTATGCGGTCCAATTTCTGCTCCATCAGGTAATCCGTCTTTAGATGAAGTTGCACTATTTCCAAAAAATCCTGTTGGACTTTCACTATACGTTTGTGGTGGTGGAAAAGCACTAATCAATTTTAAAGGGGCACCAAATAATCCGGGAATCATATAAATGACAAATGCTAAAACGAGTAATCCTAAAGACAATCTCCCCACAGAAATATGGGTTAACGGACTATCGTGCGGAGTCGTTATTTTTCCTAATAAATACATAGCCCAAGCACCGAAAATGGCAATCCATATCGCCAAGAAAACTTCTCTTTCCAGTAAATGCAATTGCAACACCAAATCGGCATTCGACAAAAATTTAAACGCCAAAGCTAATTCTAAAAATCCAAGAGAAACTTTGACCGTGTTTAACCATCCTCCAGATTTTGGTAGTGAATGCATCCAACTCGGAAACATAGCAAACAGCATAAACGGCAAAGCCAAAGCAGTTGAAAAGCCCAGCATACCAATGATTGGCGCAATGCCCCCTTTAGAAGCTGATTCAACTAAAAGGGTCCCAACAATTGGTCCTGTGCATGAAAAGGAAACAATAGCCAAAGCCAAAGCCATGAAAAGAATGCCAACGACTCCACCTCTGTCGGCTTGTCTATCGACTTTGTTTGCCCATGAATTAGGCAACATGATTTCAAAAGCGCCCAGAAAAGAAACAGCAAAAACGATTAATAGAAAAAAGAAAAACACATTGAACCAAGGATTTGTAGATAGTGCATTCAATGCATCGGCCCCGAAAATTCCCGTGATTGCTAATCCTAAAACAACATAAATTGCTATAATTGAAATTCCGTAAAGAATAGCATTTCGTTTTCCTAGTGCCGGATTTTTACTTTGTTTGGTAAAAAAACTAACCGTCATTGGGATCATTGGGAAAACACAAGGTGTTAGCAAAGCAGCAAAACCTCCTAAAAAAGCGAGTAAGAAAATAGTCCACAATCCTTTTTCATCTTCTTCTTTCGGAGCTTCAACAACTGTTTTAGTTTCTGGTTTTGATGTTTCTCTGACCGTAAATTCTGAGGAACTAATGGTATCCGTTTCTGAAATATTAGTTACAGCTACTTCACTAGGTTTTTCTCCGTTTGGCAACTGAAATGTAAAACTCATATTGTCATTGATACACGCCTGTTTGCAAACCTGGTAATCAATTTCAACTTTTATTGAAGTAAGTTTGGGATTACTGATTTTTACTTTTTGAGTAAAGATCACTTGCTTCTCAAAGTAATATTCATCTACTTCAAAAACATCATTGAACGCTTTTTTATAGGGACTTTCTTTAACTTTTCCAACCAATTCATAGTTCCCTTTTGTATTGTCAAATTTGAATTCAGCTGGCAAAGAACCTCCTTCAGGTGTGAATTGAGAATACACATGCCAACCTTCGTCAATCTTTCCTTGCATCACCAAATTAAATTCGGAATCAGTTACCTTTTCAACTTTGGTTGACCATTTTACTGGTTTTACAATTTGTGCATTTAAGTTGGCTAAAGCCAAAAAACACAAAATAAAAAATAGTACTTTCTTCATTAGGCTGTATAATTTATTTTTAAAATTTTTGTCGTCATTTCAGTAACTTTAAATCGCTCGTCCATTCTTTTTCCTACAACCCAAACAATTTGATTTTCAGAACATAAAAGCCAAGTACTTGATTTATCTAATAAAGAATATTTTTCGTCTTTAAAAAACTTACTAAGCTTCTTTTTTCCATTAAATCCATGAGGATATAACCAATCGCCTTCATGCCATTTTCTAATTTCTAAAGGAAACTTAAGCTTATCTTCATCGACAAATATAACATTTGTTGCTTGATTCGAAATGTCATCTACTTTAGAAAACACCATTTTTATGGGAAATTTAACTTCTTTTTGGTCTTTTTCTATCAAAAACAGTGTTGTTTTTTCACTTTCTTGTTTAGGAAAAACAATCAGTTCATTTCTGTCTTTCAATAAAACATGAGTTTCCGAAAATACTTGTTTTCCTGATTGTGCTGAAGCCAAATCTTTAATGGAATCCCAATCGCTAAAACCAAAAGGTTCGAGCCATTGAAACAAATACGCTTGAAAATTTGGCAATTGCATCAATTCCGTCAAATTAATTCTCTTTTGAAAATTAATGTCAGCGACAACTTTTCGATATACAATTCGGGATGCATCATCAACTAAAGACTGGGCTTGCTTTAAATTTGAAATAGTTTTTTCAAAAGAAGACAACAAACTTGGATTCAATTCCTTTAAAACGGGAATCACATCATGCCGCAATTTGTTTCGCAAATAGTTATCGGAAGCATTGCTGCTGTCTTCGCGCCATTCAACTTTGTTTTCTTTGGCAAATGCTTCAATTTCATTTCTGGAAAAAACTAATAAAGGACGAACAATATTCACGTTTTGCTGAGGAATTCCGGTCAAACCATCTAATCCAGATCCACGGGTAAAATTGATTAAAAAGGTTTCCAAACTATCATCCAAATGATGCGCCGTTAGTATATAATCATAATCATTATTTATTAAAAGTGTGTTGAACCATTCGTAGCGCAGGTTTCGGGCAACAACCTGAATGGATAACTTTTCTTTTTCTGCAAATGTTTTGGTGTCGAATTTTTTAATAAAAATTGGGATTTGTAATTTATCTGTTTGGGATTTAACAAAGTCTTCATCATCATCACTTTCATCACCACGTAGTTGAAAATTGCAATGCGCCACTCTTATATCCAACTCCAAATGATGACATAAATGTAATAAAACCATGCTGTCAATGCCTCCGCTAGTTGCCAAAAGCAATCGCTTTTCTTTGAGAAAAGGAAGATTTTGATTTATATGGTTTTGAAATTTTGTGAGCATGGTTTAAGTCAAAAGGGATTAGGGAAAAGGGAGTAGTTAATCCTCTAGTTTTTTAATTAACGAATTTAGCATTTTTTCAATTTCTATAGATAGTTCTTTTATTTCTTCTAAATTTTCAACTTTTATAAAGTCTAAATTTACAGCAATTTCTAATTGGGTTTGATTTTCAAATAAAGAACCTCTTGCAATTTGTAAAAATCTTGAATAATCTTTTCTATAATTTCTTCCATATCCTTCAGCAATATTTGAAGGGATGGAAATTATACTTCTTTTAATTTGTGGAATTAAGCCATATTTTTCATTATCAGGTAACACAAGTACTAAATTATAAATAAGCGTTACCAAATCCATTGATTTTTGCCAAACAATTAAATCTCTATAACTTTTCATATTTTATTATTTAACTTATCCCTTATCTCTTTTCCCTTATTCCTTTCTTAACCCAAAACTTCAAACATAGCTTTAGCTTTTAGCAAACATTCTTCATATTCCTGTTCCGGATTAGATTGTGCTGTGATAGCGCTTCCAACAGAAAATGAAACGTAATTGGCTGCGGCATTATATAAAATACTTCGGATTACGACATTAAAATCGAAATCATTTTCAGGAGTAAAATAACCTACTGCGCCACTATATAATCCACGTTTTGTCTCCTCTAGTTCTTCGATTATCTTCATGGCTGAAATCTTCGGTGCTCCGGTCATGCTTCCCATTGGAAAAGTGGTTCGGAGAATTTCTACCGGTGAAATTGTATTATCTATGATGGATACAACTGTCGATATCATTTGATGTACTTGCTCAAAAGTATAAATACCGCAAAGTTCTTCAACTGCTACAGTACCTTTTATTGCTGTGAGAGATAAATCATTACGAACCAAATCAACAATCATTATATTTTCTGAACGTTCTTTTGGGTTTTGCGCTAATTCATTTTTTGAATTATTGTCTAATATTTCATTCGAAAAGCGTTTGGCAGTTCCTTTTATTGGTTGCGAAATGACTTTATTTGCTTCTTTTCTTAAGTAACGTTCAGGCGAAGCACAAAGCAAATATTGTTGATTATTTTTAAAGAAGTTGGCAAATGGTGATTTAGAAATTGTGTTTAGTCTTTGATAGATTTCGATGGGGTCAACAGTTGTATTTTCGGCATAAAACTCCATACAGAAATTCGCCTCGTAGATATCACCACGATAAATATGTTCGAGCATTTTATTTACTTTAGTAAGATAAATTTCTTTTGAAATACGCTGAACTATTTTAGTTTTCGAGTTTCGAGTTTCGAGTTTCGAGTTATTTTGAATAGCTAAAAAATCAGATTCCATTTCATCATCACACATTCTAAGATATTGAATTTCTAATTTATTTCCTTTTAGCAGAAACAATTTCTTTGGCTGAAAGAAAAACAATTCGGGAAAATGTAATCGGTCAAAATTGTTGGAATGTAATTTTTCTATATCATTTTTTAAATCATATGACAAATAACCAAACAGCCAATCCCTGGTTTGTTGTTGGTATTGTTTTAAATTTTCAAAAGCATTATGATTATCTGTTTTTATAGAAGTAAAAGCATCAACAGCAAGCACAAAATCAAAGCTGGAATGTTTCTGAAGATAATTATTAGAATCCAAAAAAATCACTTCAGTAAACTGCTGTGACCAATGTAATAATTGGTTTTTGAACAGTTCCGGATTGTCAATTTTTTTTGAAATTATAGTTCTCAATTACATCTTTTTTTTGGTACTCAAAATTACAATAAAATAATCGGCAGATTGAACAGAACTAGACGAAAATTTTGGCCCACTTTTTTATAGGAACGAAATAACATTTAATAAAAATTACACTCACTTTTTTGAAACAGAATATATAACTATTTAAAATGAATAAAAAAAAACTTAGTTTGGCATTACTCCTTATTAGGTTTACCTTTGTGAAATAACAAGAAGAAGCGTTTGAAAATGCTATTGAAGCTATGGCTGATAGTGATACTTTATAAACTATTTCTATTAAATACGCAAAAAAGAGAAAAAAGTAAGTATTCTGAAATTTATTCGAACTAACGATTTAAACTTCAAAGTGAAAAATGTTGCTAAATCAACCCATGCTATTGAAATATAATTACTAAAAACGATTATTAAATACCTTTTATCTATTTTAAGTGTAATATCAGCGAAAAATCAGAAAAAAAATCAGAAAAAATAGCACCATTGATACTAATTCGATTTACCTCTGATAATACGAAACCCCTTGTGTCTCAAACACCCAATTAAATAGCGTTTTAAAATCTAAGGCTAAAGAAGTTGCTATTCTCGATAGTTAATTGATAAAAGCTGATGATGTCGCTTTTAACTTATTGTTGAATAAAATGAAAAAAAAAGATTATAAACTCACTAAAAAAATAGAAAAAGACATCGATAATTGCGGTAAAAACTATATAGTACAACTAATGAAGGACATAAGGTAGTGTTTTGATAATGAAATAAATACCCTTGAGACATCTCTTTGGATTTTTTTTAATTAACTTTGGTATATTAACCAAGAAAACTTCAATTATTATGAAAAATGCAACTATTTTTATTAGAATATCAATTGGACTTTTACTATTATATGCTTCTATCTGTTTCTTTTTAAAATTAGCCCCTGAAACCGAAGCTACAGGAAGTTTTAAAGCTTTTAATACCGGTTTAATTGCATCAACTTACCTTATGCCTTTAGCAAAAATAATTGAACTATTATCTGGTTTATCTTATGTAACCGGAAAATATGTAAGTCTAGCTAATATCGTTATTTTGCCTATAACCTTAAACATTTTATTAATTAATTATTATATGTCTCCTGATAAATTGTTTATTGCAATACCGCTTTTTTTGGGCAATTTATTCTTAATTTATCGTTACTGGAACAATTATAAAACCGTATTTACTCCATAAAAAAAGTCCTCTCGTTTTAAATAAGAGGACTTTTTAATTTATATTTAAAAATTATGCTAAATCAAATCGGTCAAGATTCATTACTTTATTCCAAGCGGAGACAAAATCTTTTACAAATTTATCATTAGCATCTTCACAAGCATATACCTCAGCAAGTGCACGTAGTTCGGAGTTTGAACCAAAGATTAAATCAGCGCGTGTACCAATCCATTTTACAGAACCCGTTTTGCGATCTCTACCTTCGAATACATTTTGAGCGTCAGAAGTTGCTTTCCATGTAGTACTTAGATTTAAGAGATTCACAAAGAAATCATTAGTAAGTGTTTCAGGACGACTAGTAAAAACACCGTGTCTTGAACAATCATAATTGGTGTTTAACACACGCATACCGCCAACAAGAATTGTCAGTTCAGGTGCTGTTAGTGTTAGCAATTGTGCTTTATCTAAAAGAAACTCTTCTGCATTAGCGGTGTTTTTAGAGCTTACATAATTTCTAAAACCATCAGCTTGTGGCTCAAGTGCAGCAAATGATTCCACATCTGTTTGTTCTTGAGAGGCATCGGTACGACCGGGTGCGAAGGGAACTTTTACTGTATGACCGGCATTTTTTGCTGCCTGCTCAATAGCTGCACATCCACCTAAAACAATCAAATCTGCCATTGAAACTGGTTTACCAAACCCTTGCTGTATTGCTTCAAGTTTTTCCAACACTTTCGACAATTGAGCGGGATTGTTTACTTCCCAATTTTTTTGTGGTGCTAAGCGGATACGACCTCCATTTGCGCCACCGCGTTTGTCAGAACCCCGGAAGGTTGAGGCTGATGCCCATGCAGTAGAAACCAATTCAGAAACGGTTAATCCAGAAGCAAGTATTTTTGTTTTAAGCGTTGCAATATCATTTTCGTCAATCAATTTGTGCGAAACAGGAGGTATGGGATCTTGCCAAATTAATTCTTCTGATGGAACTTCCGAACCAAGATATAGATTACGTGGCCCCATGTCTCTGTGTGTCAACTTGAACCAAGCACGGGCGAAAGCATCAGCAAACTCTTTCGGATTTTCATGGAAATGTTTTGAAATTGGTGCATATATTGGATCCATTTTTAAAGCCATATCGGCAGTAGTCATCATAAGAGCCTGTGTCTTAGATGCGTCACCTGCCGCCGGTGCTTTTTGAGCATTGGATGCTGCTGTTGGTGTCCATTGATTGGCTCCAGCTGGACTTTTTGTTAATTCCCAATCGTATCCTAATAGCACATTAAAATAATCGTTATCCCACTTTGTTGGATTAGGAGTCCAAGCACCTTCTATACCACTTGTAATGGTGTCATCTCCATGACCACTTCCAAAAGTATTTCTCCAACCCTGACTTTGTTCTTCGATACTAGCACCCGCAGGTTCTCTACCAACATACTTATCTGGATCAGCAGCACCATGAGCTTTACCAAAAGTGTGACCACCTGCAACTAAAGCTACGGTTTCATAATCATTCATAGCCATACGTCCAAAAGTCTCACGTATATCTATGGCCGATTTAAGCGGATCAGGATTACCGTTTGGTCCTTCAGGATTTACATAAATTAATCCCATTTGCACAGCTCCTAGAGGATTCTCTAATTCACGATTACCTGTATAACGTTTATCACCCAACCATTCTGTTTCAGATCCCCAGTAAATATCTTGTTCAGGTTCCCAAACATCTTCACGACCTCCACCAAAACCAAAGGTTTCAAATCCCATAGACTCTAAAGCACAATTTCCAGCAAGTATCATCAAATCTGCCCAAGATAGTTTTTTACCATATTTTTGTTTGATAGGCCAAAGCAGTAAACGTGCTTTATCTAAGTTACCATTATCTGGCCAACTATTGAGCGGAGCAAAACGCTGAGTACCTGAACCAGCTCCTCCACGACCATCTTGAATTCTATATGTTCCGGCACTGTGCCATGCCATTCTGATAAAGAACGGTCCATAGTGTCCATAATCAGCCGGCCACCAATCTTGTGAGTTGATCATGAGTTCGTACAAATCTTTTTTAACAACCTTTAAATCTAATTTTTTAAATTCTTCAGCATAGTTAAAATCATCTCCCATCGGATTAGAGAGTGAAGAATTTTGACGCAAAATGTTCAAGTTCAACATATTTGGCCACCAATCTCTATTAGAAGTTCCATTTCCTGCGTTTTGTTTAAGGGTTCCGCTTGTAAACGGACATTTGCCCTGAGAATCATTGTTTCCCATATCGAAATTATTTATTTTGAAATAAAATTACATTTTTAAAAAACCAAATCTACTGATAACTGTCATCTTTTATAATAGTTTCTAATTATATATTACTATTTACAAATTGTCAAAACTTATATAAAAAAAGAGCCATACTATAAAATAAATTTCTTTTGTGTGTTAATTCCGAATTTAGACTAAAAATTAATTTTACTTTCGCACCATACTATTATACCTAAAAAGGTCTCGGGTCTCTTTTTACTATCAAATCTTTTATATATTTGTTTTACTAGAATTAAAAACCAACCTATGCGATTTTCAAACTTATTTCGAAAAAAAACTGTTCAAGATATTTTAAATCAAGTTGCCAAAAATGAAGCCAATGGACATCAAGCATTAGGAAAGCATTTAACGGCGCGTGATTTAACTGCATTTGGAATTGCTGCTATTATTGGAGCCGGAATTTTTAGTACCATTGGAAAAGCTAGTGCCGATGGTGGTCCTGGAGTTATATTCTTATTTATTTTTACAGCTATTGCATGTAGTTTTGCGGCCTTTGCTTACGCTGAATTTGCTTCTATGGTCCCGGTTTCTGGAAGTGCTTATACTTATTCTTATGTCGCTTTTGGCGAAATCATTGCTTGGATTATTGGTTGGGCACTAATCATGGAATATGCTATCGGAAATATTACTGTGGCTATTTCATGGAGTGATTATTTTACCAGTTTGCTAAAAAGTGGTGGAATTAATCTGCCACAATGGGTTCAAATGGATTATCTCACTGCTTCAAATGGGTTTAAAGATGCTACTGCACTTATGCAAGGTGGAAAATCTTTTGGAGATTTATCAGAAGGACTGCAAGCTGCTTTCACCGCTTGGACAACATCTCCAACTATTGGTGATTTTCATCTGGTAGCAGATTTGCCTGCATTATTCATCATAATTATCATAACGTATTTAGTATATCGCGGGATGAAAGAATCGCGTAACGCCAGTAATTTGATGGTGGTTATAAAACTTTGTATAATCCTTTTAGTTATAGCTGTGGGTGTATTTTATGTTGATACTGCCAACTGGCATCCGTTTACACCAAATGGTGTTGGTGGTATTCTAAAAGGTGTTTCAGCAGTGTTTTTTGCCTATATTGGTTTCGATGCCATATCTACAACGGCAGAAGAATGCAAAGATCCGCAACGTGATTTACCTCGGGGTATGATGTGGGCCATTATTATTTGTACCATTCTTTATGTAGTTATTGCTTTGGTACTAACTGGAATGGTGAATTATGCCGATTTAAATGTGGGTGATCCTTTGGCATTTGTGTTTGATAAATTGAATTTGAAATGGATGTCTGGGATTATTGCCGTGAGTGCTGTTGTAGCTATGGCGAGTGTTCTGTTAGTATTCCAAATGGGACAACCTCGCATCTGGATGAGCATGAGTCGCGATGGATTATTGCCAAAACGCTTCTCTAGGGTGCATCCTAAATACCATACGCCATCTTATGCTACGATTGTGACCGGATTTGTAGTAGCTATACCTGCTTTGTTTCTAAATTTAACTATGGTAACCGACTTATGTAGCATTGGAACTTTATTTGCTTTTGTATTGGTTTGTGCCGGTGTTTTGGTACTGCAAAATAAACCTGATATTCCACGTGGTAAATTTAAAACGCCTTATGTCAATTCTAAATTTGTATTTCCGTTATTGATACTAATTGGAATTGGAATTGCTTTTACTGTAAATAAAAAATCTACTCTAGATTTCTTAACAAATGAAAGACAAATCAATACTCCTGCTGATATAGTGACTTCGTTAAGTAAAGAGGACAGCAAAAAGGTTTATGACTATTTGGTAACCCTAAATAAAGAGGTCAACACAGAGGATATAGAAAAACTACTTAGCGAATTCAGTCAAAATGAGACTACTTACAAACAGGTTGTAGATAATATGCCTATTGATAATTCATTGAAATATGAAATTGGATTGAGTTTATTTAAACACAAAATTCCAATGTGGATTTTCCTAATTTCTTTGTTGTGTTTTGCTGTTTGGTCTTGGAGACAAAACTTATCCTTAATTCCGTTACTTGGTCTTGTTTCCTGTTTGTATATGATGGCAGAACTGAGCATTTGGAATTGGATATACTTTACTTGTTGGCTACTTATCGGACTTACCATTTACTTTGGCTTTAGTCATAAAAACAGCAAACTGAATCAGAAAGAAGCCTAAAAAATCCGTTAAAGTAAACACACTAATGGATTTCTACACAATTTGATATTTTTACTAATAACCCACTTTTGCTTTAAACAACTCTGTTTACTGTTTTAGTTGTTTTAATTTATTGGTTTTCATAATTTTAACATTAAAAAGTAGGACTTTTTTATTCTTGTGTTCTTATACTTATTAATTAAAAATAAAGCTAAAATTTATCTTATAAATTCTATTTTTTATGATTCAATGTTTAATAAAAAGTAAAATAAAAACTGTAATTTTGTGACACAAAAAATAAAATCCAAACAATAAACACATAATTATGAGTTCATTTGACGTAGTCATTATAGGTTCTGGTCCAGGCGGGTATGTATCTGCTATACGTTGTGCCCAATTAGGTTTCAAAACTGTAATCATCGAAAAATATTCCACACTAGGTGGAACTTGTCTTAACGTAGGCTGCATTCCATCAAAAGCATTACTTGCATCTTCACATCATTACGAAGAATTACAACATTTTGCCGATCACGGAATTGAAGTAACTGGAGATGTAAAAGTGAATTTAGAAAAAATGATTGCCCGCAAGCAAGCAGTTGTTGATCAAACTTCGGGTGGGGTTAAGTTCTTAATGGATAAAAATAAAATTGCCGTTTTTGAAGGACTAGGTTCTTTTGAAGACGCTACCCATGTTAAAGTTACTAAAGCGGACGGTACCTCCGAAGTAATCGAAGGTAAAAACATTATCATAGCTACTGGCTCAAAACCATCTTCTCTACCTTTCATCAAATTAGACAAAGAAAGAATCATATCATCAACAGAAGCCTTAAAATTGCCGGAAGTTCCCAAACATTTAATCATAATTGGTGGAGGTGTAATCGGAATTGAATTAGGGCAGGTTTATCTTCGTTTGGGTGCACAAGTATCGGTAGTTGAATTCTTGGACAGAATCATTCCGGGTATGGACGGGGGTTTATCAAAAGAACTGACCAAAGTGTTGAAAAAACAAGGCATGAAATTCTATACTTCTCATAAAGTAAAAGAAGTAACCCGAAAAGGGGCAACCGTAACTGTTCAAGCGGATGATGCTAAAGGAAATAACGTAACTTTTGAAGGCGATTATTGCCTAGTAGCTGTTGGCCGCCGCCCTTATACTGACGGACTTGCTGCTGATAAAGCCGGAGTTAAAGTAACCGAACGCGGCATGATTGAAGTCAACGAACATTTGCAAACGAATGTTCATAACATTTATGCCATTGGTGATGTGGTTCGTGGTGCTATGTTGGCTCACAAAGCCGAAGAAGAAGGAACTATGGTTGCCGAAATCATAGCTGGTCAAAAACCACATATCGATTATAATTTAATTCCGGGTGTAGTTTACACTTGGCCAGAAGTAGCTGCCGTTGGTAAAACTGAAGAGCAACTAAAAGAAGCTGGCGTTGAATACAAAGCAGGAAGTTTCCCATTCAAAGCGTTAGGAAGAGCTCGTGCCGGAGGTGATTTAGATGGATTTGTTAAGATACTAGCCGATGCTAAAACTGATGAAGTACTAGGGATTCATATGATTGGTGCCCGTTGTGCCGATTTGATTGCAGAAGCAGTAACCGCAATGGAATTCAGAGCATCTGCTGAAGATATAGCAAGAATTTCGCATGCACATCCAACATTCGCTGAAGCAATGAAAGAAGCAGCATTGGCAGCTACTGATAATAGAGCCTTACATGTCTAATTAGACTAGCTTAGACTGCTTTACTTTCTTAGATTTTTTTAGATAAAAAAAACCGATTCGATAAAACGAAACGGTTTCTTTTGGAGCCGGCGGAGGGACTTCCCGAAACAAGTTCGGGATAAACTTCTCGTCCTAATTTCATATATAAAAAAAACCGCTTCGATAAAACGAAACGGTTTCTTTTGGAGCCGGCGGAGGGACTCGAACCCACGACCTGCTGATTACAAATCAGCTGCTCTAGCCAACTGAGCTACGCTGGCAGCGTAATAGTTCTGCAAATATATAAGTGAAAATTAATTCTCCAAAATATTTGCAAACTTTTTTCTATTAAAGTGCATTGATTTTTTCAACCAATTGATTTGCAGTTTGTTCTAAATCTG
Organism: Flavobacteriaceae bacterium; assembly: GCA_947478365.1. Classification (GTDB taxonomy): domain Bacteria; phylum Bacteroidota; class Bacteroidia; order Flavobacteriales; family Flavobacteriaceae; genus Flavobacterium. The sequence goes on from CANJWG010000002.1 coordinate 26,588, forward strand.
CATTAATTTGCTTGAAATGAGCTTTTTTATTTTCTACTTTTTTAGCATTAACTTTTTCTATCAAACCGTCAAATGACGTAATAGCTTCATCAATGATAGCGTTGGTTTTGTCAGATGGCTTTCCGGTAGTTGTCATTTCGTATATGTAAACCGCTTCAATAATATCACCCAATACGAAGTTAATATCTTTCTTTAAATTTTTAACACTTGGCATTTTCTTTATTTTTAAAATTAATTTCATTCCGTTCAGCCTTTGGCTTCGGGTCCGTGCAAAATTACACTAAATCTTTAGAAAACAAACTACGAAATATAAATTTCTAGGATTGATGCTTTTCCAGAAAGCTGAAAATCAGTTAAAGCTGCTGGTATCAATATAGTATCTCCCTTTTTATAAGTGAAGTTCTCATGATCAACTGTTAGCTGAAAATTACCGTCAACACACATATAAACGGTAAAAGAGTTTTGATTTTTATGAATTTCTCTATTTCCTGTAAGTGGAATAAAATTAGTTGTAAAGTACTTGCAATTAACTACTTCGTTGGAAATATCTTCCGTTTTCGAATAGAATCGTTGTGCTTCAATTTTATCATAATTTAAGGCTTCCAAAGCTAAATCGATATGCAGTTCTCGGGTTTTTCCGTTAGCATCTAATCTATCGAAATCATAGACTCGATAAGTGATATCAGAAGTTTGCTGAATTTCGGCAATAACAATTCCGGCTCCAATGGCGTGAATCGTTCCTGTATCCAAAATAAAAACATCACCTTGCTTTACTTTTTTAGTATCCAAAATAGTGAGTAGAGTTTTGTTATTCAGGTTTTTAATATACTCCTCTGGTGACGATTTTTCTTTGAAACCTACAATCAATCGGGCATCCGTATCGGCTTGCATCACATACCACATTTCGGTTTTACCAAAAGAATTGTGACGTTTTTTGGCTAATTCGTCGTTAGGATGCAGTTGAATAGATAAATCTTCCCGGGCATCTAAATACTTAAAAAGTAGTGGGAATTGTTTTCCAAATTGGGCATAAACTTTGGTTCCCAAAACGGCTTCGGGAAATTCGTTAATCAATTCGATTAATGATTTTCCTTTCAATGAACCGTTAACCACAACACTAACATCATTTTCTACAGTAGATATTTCCCAGCTTTCACCTGTAATATTGGAAATTATAGGTTTGTTTAGAAAGGTTTTTAATTTGGTTCCACCCCAAATTCTTTCTTTCAGAATGGGTTCAAATTGTAATGGATATAATTTCATCGATTCCATTTTGAAAAACTTAAATAGTTTTGAGAATTTCAAGTGATTTTTCGATATGTATTTTAGCGGAAGTACTATCAAAAATTAATTGAACAACTCCTTTTTTATCAATAACATATGTCGCTCTGCCTGGAATCAAACCTAAGAAATCATTAGGAACACCAAACTGTATTCTAATTTTTTTATCAAAATCTGAAAGCAGTATAAATGGAAGTTTGTAACGTGACGCAAATTTTTGATGTGATTTTAAACTATCACTGCTTATTCCAATTACTTCAGCACCAAGCGCTTTAAAATCTTCATATTTATCTCGAAAAGTGCAAGCTTGAATAGTGCAACCGGGAGTGTCATCTTTCGGATAAAAGTAAATTACTAATGGTTTTCCAATATATTCTTTTATATCAAACGAATTTCCTTTACTATCTATCGAGGTAAATGAAGGGATTTTGTCCCCAATTTTTAGTGCCATTAATTTCCGTTGTAGGTTACAAAATTTCTTGGTGTTTCGTATAAAACCACTTCTAGATCTTTATCAGCATCAATAATTTTTCTAAGTTTTTGCCAAATAACAACTACTATATTTTCAGCAGTTGGATTTAAGTCTACAAACTCAGGAACATCAAGGTTTAGATTTTTGTGATCAAAAACATTTTCAATATGTTCTTTAATTAAATCAGACAAGATTTTAGTATCGATAACATAACCCGTTTCTTGATCAATTTCTCCTGTAACAGAAACAGTTAATTCGTAATTATGTCCATGAAAGTTTGGATTATTACACTTCCCAAAAACAGTATTGTTTTTCTCCATTGACCAATCTTTACGATACAATCGGTGTGCGGCATTGAAGTGGGCTTTTCTTGAAACGGTTACTTTCATTTTGATTAAGGATTTAAGTTTAAGGATTTGGGATTTAAGAATAAGGTTAAAAATCCTAATTCCTAATTCGCAATACCTAAATTTTATGGTCTTCTAAATAATGATAAAATTCGTCAAATATTATTTTGAACCAAACAGTGTAAATATCAGGGTTTTGAATCAAATCTGTTTTCACATCTTCAATTTTCATCCATTTCCAGCTTTCTACTTCTTCTTTGTTCACATTTGGTTCATTATTATAATAACCAATCATCACATGGTCGAGTTCGTGTTCCGTCAAACCATTATCAAAAGGCGCTTTATAAATAAAATGAAATAATTCTTTGAGTTCGGTTTTGAAACCCATTTCTTCATATAACCTTCGGGTTCCGGCCTGAATATTGGTTTCTCCGTTGCGTTGATGACTACAACAAGTATTTGTCCATAAGAGTGGTGAGTGGTATTTATGGTTCGCCCGCTGCTGTAACATGATTTCGTTATTGCTATTCAACACAAAAACCGAAAAAGCACGATGCAGCATTGCTTTTTCATGTGCTTCGAGTTTATTCATCAAGCCAATTGGTTCATCTTGCTCGTTAACCAAGATTACTTGTTCTTCAATCATAACTTATAATATTTGTCAACCTGAGCACAGGCAAAGGACAAAAATACAAAAAAAAATGAGCCTTCATAATTATACATTTTCAACAACCGTTAAACTTTCATTAAATATCAGTAATTTATAATCTATTTGACATTTTGACTGATATAAGTAACTTAAATTTGTATCAGATTTAAAATCAAATATTATGGAAAAATCTATTTTTTACTTTTTACTTTTGTCACCACTATTTTTGCTGAATACATGTGCACAAAAAAACAAAATTCAAAACACAACTTCAAAATCCACTGCTATGGAAAACGCAATGTCAAAAATCGGAAATCCTTATTATTCTAATACAGACACCCAAAAACTAAATGTTTCGGATGCTGAATGGAAAAAAGTATTACCTCCCGATTTGTATGCTGTAGCCAGAGAAGCTGATACCGAAAGAGCATTTACTGGAACTATGTGGAATTCTGAAACCAAAGGAACTTATTTTTGTGCTGTTTGTGGATTAAAACTTTTCAGATCAAACCAAAAGTTTACAAGCAGTTGTGGTTGGCCAAGTTTTTTTGAACAGGAAAATAAAGAAAGTGTTGTTTTTAAAAGTGATAATTCATTTGGAATGCAAAGAACAGAAGCACTTTGCGGAAGATGTGATAGCCATTTAGGGCATTTGTTTGATGATGGACCGGCTCCAACAGGAAAACGGTATTGCATGAATGCTATTTCATTAGATTTTGTTCCAGATAGTGTAACCACTTCAACAAACAATGAAAATTTAGAAACTATAGTATTAGGTGGCGGTTGTTATTGGTGTGTAGAAGCTGTTTACGAAAATTTACAAGGTGTTGAGAAAGTGGTTTCTGGTTTTGCAGGAGGAAAAGTTGAAAATCCGAGTTATGAAGAAGTTTGTTCCGGAAGCACTGGAGCGGCCGAAGTAGTTCAAATTACTTATGATAAAAACAAAACAAATTTAGATGAAATCTTTAATGTATTTTTTACAGTTCATGACCCAACCACTTTGAACCGACAAGGTGCTGATGTGGGAACACAATATCGTTCGGTAATTTTTTATGCTAACGAAGAACAAAAGAAAGCAGCTGAGAGTATTATTTCCGAATTGAATAGTGCTAAAGTTTATGGCAGTAAAATTGTAACCACTTTAGAACCTTTTAAAGCTTTTTACAAAGCAAAAGATTATCATCAAAACTATTATGAAAACAACAAAGACCAACCTTATTGTCAAATGGTAATTCAACCTAAGATTGAAAAATTTGAAAAAGTTTTTAAAAATAGATTGAAAAAGAAATAGTATTATAAAACTCCTTGTATGTACAAGGAGTTTTTTATTTTTAAATGTTATATTATCTTTTATCCATTGGCGCAAAGTCTCTCAAAGGATAACCAGTATATACTTGTCTTGGTCTTCCTATTGGCTCTTTGTTGATACGCATTTCTTTCCATTGTGCTATCCAGCCCGGTAATCTTCCAATGGCAAACATTACAGTAAACATGTCGGTTGGAATTCCTAAGGCTCTGTATATAATTCCGGAGTAGAAATCAACATTTGGATATAATTTTCTTGATACAAAGTATTCATCAACCAAAGCTGCTTCTTCTAATTCCTTTGCTATCCTTAAAATCGGATCATCTACACCAAGGTTTTTCAATACTTCATCTGCCGCTTTTTTTATAATCCTAGCTCTTGGATCAAAGTTTTTATATACACGGTGTCCAAATCCCATTAAACGAAAAGGATCATCTTTATCTTTGGCTTTAGCCATATATTTTGCTGAATCTCCACCATCTTTTTGAATAGCTTCTAACATCTCTAACACAGCCTGATTAGCTCCACCATGCAATGGACCCCAAAGTGCAGAAACTCCGGCAGAAATGGAGGCAAATAATCCAGCGTGTGACGAACCAACAATTCTCACTGTTGAAGTTGAACAATTTTGTTCATGGTCTGCATGAAGGATAAATAATTTATCTAGTGCATCTACAACTACAGGATTTGAAGAATATGGACCAGTAGGTAATTTAAACATTAACTGCATAAAATTCTCAACATACCCTTGTGTGTTATCATAGTAATTTAAAGGATAACCCATCATTTTTCGGTATGTCCAGGTAGCAATCACAAGGAATTTACCCATGGTTTTGCAAACGGCTTCATACATTTCTTTTTCATTTTCTACATTTACCACTTTTGGATTAAAAGCGGTTAGTGCGCTTGTAAGCGAAGATAAAACGCCCATTGGATGAGCCGTTTTTGGAAAACCATCTATAATGTTTTTCATTTCTTCATTTACCAAAGTGTATTTTCTGATGTCGTTTTCAAATTGAGCTAACTGACTTTTTGTTGGTAATTCTCCAAATATGACCAAATAGGAAACCTCAAGAAAATCTGCTTTTTCAGCTAAATCTTCAATTGCATAACCGCGATAACGAAGAATTCCTTCTTCACCGTCAAGGAAAGTGATATCGCTTTTGCATGAACCAGAGTTTTTGTAACCCGGATCAAGAGTTATTGCACCTGTTAAAGCACGTAGTTTTTCAATATCAATAGCTGCTTCATTTTCACTTCCTACAATTACTGGAAACTCGTACTTGTTGCCATCAAATTCTAATATTGCTGTTTTGGACATGGTATAAATAAGGGAATTAAATCTGTTTGTTTAACAATTCAACAAATTTAGGGAATTCGAAATGAAATAAAAAACAAATATGATAACGTTTTCGTTAATTATTTGATAAATATTTTATCAAAAACCAATGTTTTATATGAAACACACTTAGCTATATAAGATGTACTTATTACAGAATTAAAATTCAACATTTAAGAGATTGTTTTCAAAAAAATAGTTATAAAAAATCCTGAGCTTTGCTCCGCCAGTTCGCTTCGCTCGGGTCGCTCAGGATTTTTTATAACTATTTTTTGTTTAGGATAAAGCGGCTTTAACCTGGTCAGCTGCTTCTTGGAATTGCACTGCTGATAAAATTGGCATTCCCGAGTTATCGATTAATTCTTTTGCAATTTCTGCATTAGTTCCCTGAAGACGCACAATTATTGGCACTTTTATAGCATCGCCCATATTTTTATAGGCATCAACCACACCTTGAGCTACTCTGTCACATCTTACGATTCCACCAAAGATATTAATCAGGATTGCTTTTACATTCGGATCTTTGAGAATAATTCTAAATGCAGTTTCAACACGTTTTGCATCTGCAGTTCCTCCTACATCCAAGAAATTTGCTGGTTCAAAACCTGCATATTTAATTAAATCCATTGTTGCCATAGCTAATCCGGCACCGTTAACCATACATCCTACTGTTCCATCAAGGTCAACATAATTTAAACCAACTTCTTTGGCCTCTACCTCAATTGGATTCTCTTCTCGAATGTCGCGCATATCAGCATATTTTGGCTGACGATATAAAGAGTTATCATCAATATTTACTTTAGCATCAACAGCCATAATTTTATTATCAGAGGTTTTTAAAACCGGATTGATTTCAAACATGGAAGCATCAGAACCTACATAAGCGTTATATAAAGAATCGACAAATTTAACCATTTCTTTGAAAGCATTTCCCGAAAGTCCTAGATTAAAAGCAATTCTTCGTGCTTGAAAACCTTGCAATCCAACAGAAGGATCAATTTCTTCGGTAAAGATTAAATGTGGAGTATGTTCGGCAACTTCTTCAATATCCATTCCGCCTTCCGTAGAATACATAATCATGTTTCTGGCTTTAGCTCTGTTTAGAAGAACAGACATATAAAACTCTTTGGTATCACTTTCTCCAGGATAATAAACATCTTCAGCAATCAAAACCTTATGCACCCGCTTTCCTTCAGGTGGAGTTTGAGGTGTTTTTAACATCATCCCAATAATTTGTTCCGATAGCTCTTCAACCTGTTGCAGATTTTTAGCTAATTTAACACCACCACCTTTTCCTCTTCCACCTGCATGAATTTGAGCTTTGATAACATGCCAACTAGTTCCTGTTTCTGCCGTTAATTGTTTTGCTGCAGCAACAGCTTCAACTGGGCTATTAGCAACAATCCCTCGCTGCACTCTAACGCCATAACTTGCTAAAATTTCTTTTCCTTGATATTCGTGTATGTTCATAAATAAAGAGTTTGTTAGTTAAGATTCTGCAACAATCCCGAAATTTCAGGGAAGCAAAACTTGGCACAAAAATAATTAAAATCAAATTATCAATGCTAAAGTATTCCAGCTTATTTTTAAGATATTGTAAAAAAGATTTGTACTAATGGATTAATAAAAATCAATACAACATTTTTATCTCTTTTACTTCATAATGAGTGATACTATCATCTTCGTGCAAAACCTGTAACATGCCAGTTTTTGTCACTTTTTGAATTATACCCATAAATCGATTTCCTTTTTTATCTTCAAAAGGTGATGGATAGTCTTTTTTATATAAATTTTGATGATATTCTTCCCATAGCAAATCAGAGTTCTGGTATAAAATTTCTCTATTTGCTATTAATGAATCTTTTAAAAGTTTAGCTATTTCTTCCAGCTCATAGGTTTTACCAGTAATACATTTTAATGAAGTGGCTTGAGGCAGGTTATCAAAATTAGTTTGGTTTAAATTCAATCCAATACCGACAATTATTGTAAAACTACCGTCATGTTTTATGATGTTTTCAATGAGTATGCCTGCCACTTTTTTAGAATCTGCCATAATGTCGTTAGGCCACTTTATGACAACATTTGGTATTTGAATATTTTTTAAAACTTTTAAAACAGATATTGCTACCGCAATATTAAAATCGTAAATGTTTTTATTGTTAAGCTGAATATCTTTAACCAAGATACTTATTGTAAGGTTTTTGCCCGGTTCAGAAATCCATTTAGCTCCCATTTGCCCTTTGCCTTTGGTTTGCTCTTTAGCCATGACAATTGTATAATCATCCACTTCTGATTCTTTAAGCAATTGTTTTAAGAAGTCATTCGTCGAATCTATGGCATCGAGTTTGATTAAAGACATTTTTAGTAGGGTAAATATTAATGAATTTTAAACTTTTGTTGAGCAAAAATAAAGACAAAAAGTAATACATTTGCAAAACATATATAAATATAAATGACTAAAAAAGCGGTTAACACAGATGTTCTTTTGGTGAACATCATAAAAGGCATTGAAGAAGTAAAAGGAAATGATATTGACATACTCGATTTAAGAGCCATAGATACAGCAGTTTGTGATTACTTTATTATCTGTAGCGGAAGTTCAAATACTCAAGTTAACGCCATAGTTAACTCCATCCAAAAATTAGTTTCTAAAGAATTAAAAGATAAACCTTGGCACGTCGAAGGAACAGATAATGCCGAATGGGTCTTAATGGATTATGTTAACATTGTGGTTCATGTTTTTCAAAAACAAATTCGCGAATTCTACAACATTGAAGGGCTTTGGGGTGATGCTAAAATTACTACCATTCAAAATAAATATTAAAAATAGTTCATAGTATAAAAAATGGCTAACGAAAAAAAACCTAATAATTTCAAAATAAGTCCGTGGTTAATATACGTAATAGTAATTGCAGGGTTTATTGCACTTAATATATTTGGTGGTTCTGGATTTCAAGACACCACTAAAATATCTTACTCTAAATTCAATGAGTATTTAAATAAAGGACAAATTGAAAAAGTAATCATCTACAATAAAACAGAAGGTGAAGCCTACTTGACTAAAGCTGCATTAAAGGAAAAAGAAAATAAGAAAGTAGCAAAGGACATGATGGGGAATTTAAATAAAGGCCCACACTACTCTTTCGACATAGGAAACGATCAAAGCTTCCAAAATAATATTGAAAAAGCAGCTAAAGAAGGAAAGATAAAAGATTACGATTTTAAAGCAAAAAGTAATTGGAGTGAACTTCTAATGACTTTATTACCATTTATCATCATTATTGGACTTTGGGTATTGATTATGCGTAGAATGTCTGGTGGTGCTGCGGGTGGCGGAGGTCAAATCTTCAACATCGGAAAATCGAGAGCCAAGCTTTTTGATGAAAAGACAGAAGTTAAAACAACATTCAAAGACGTTGCCGGATTAGAGGGTGCTAAAGAAGAAATACAAGAAATTGTAGAATTCCTTAAGACGCCTGAAAAATATACCATTTTGGGAGGTAAAATTCCAAAAGGAGCATTATTAGTTGGCCCTCCTGGAACCGGAAAAACATTATTAGCAAAAGCTGTTGCCGGTGAAGCTAAAGTGCCTTTTTTCTCATTGTCAGGTTCCGATTTTGTTGAAATGTTTGTTGGTGTGGGTGCTTCCCGTGTTAGAGATTTATTCAAACAAGCCAAAGATAAAGCACCATCCATAATTTTTATTGATGAAATTGATGCTGTTGGTAGAGCAAGAGGAAAAAACAACATGTCGGGCGGTAATGACGAACGCGAAAATACTTTGAACCAATTACTAACCGAAATGGATGGTTTTGGTACAAATACACACGTAATCGTAATTGCAGCAACCAACAGAGCCGATGTTTTAGACAAAGCTTTGATGCGTGCCGGGCGTTTTGACAGACAAATTTATGTTGATTTACCGGACATCAGAGAAAGAAAAGAAATCTTTGAAGTTCACTTGGCTCCATTAAAAAAAGTAGAAGGTTTAGATACCGAATTTTTAGCCAAACAAACACCTGGTTTTTCGGGCGCAGACATTGCTAATGTGTGTAATGAAGCTGCCTTAATTGCGGCTAGAAATAATAAATCTGCAGTTGACAAACAAGACTTTTTAGATGCTGTTGACCGAATTGTTGGTGGACTAGAAAAGAAAAATAAAATAGTAACTACCGAAGAAAAACATGCAATTGCCGTACATGAAGCTGGGCATGCAACCGTAAGTTGGATGTTAGAACATGCTGCGCCTTTGATTAAAGTTACGATTGTTCCTAGAGGGCAAAGTTTAGGTGCTGCTTGGTATTTACCAGAAGAAAGATTAATTGTTCGTCCGGAACAAATGCTAGATGAAATGTGCGCCACTATGGGCGGAAGAGCAGCAGAGAAAGTTATTTTTAATAAAATCTCAACCGGTGCTCTAAGCGATCTAGAAAAAGTAACCAAACAGGCACGGGCTATGGTTACCATTTATGGTTTGAATGAAAAATTAGGTAACATCACTTATTACGATTCAACTGGACAAAGTGAATATAGTTTTTCAAAACCTTATTCAGAGGATACTGCTATGACAATTGATAAAGAGATTTCATTACTGATTGAAAATGAATATCAAAGAGCTATAAAAATCTTAGAGGATAATAAAGAAAAATTGGAACAGCTTGCTGCCATCTTAATAGAAAAAGAAGTAATTTTTAAAGACGATTTGGAAACTATTTTTGGGAAAAGGCCTTTTAATATTCCTCCGGAAGAAACCGATATAGTATAATACAAATAAGGTTTTTAACATTTTTTTAAAATCTTAATTCAAAAGTAAGTTTTGAATTAAGATTTTTTTATCTTTGAAGGATTTCAATTTACAACCTAGATTATACCTAATTAAGCATGAGTCTTTTCAGAAAAATTTTTGGCACCGGTAATGATGCCTCTGACGAAGAAAGTCAAAGCGAATTCAACAATGCTCCTTCAAGCTTTTCATTACTTCCAGTAGATGAAAAGTTTACTTATAACTTCAAAAAAAATGGTGGTAAGTTTTTATATTGTGAAAACTTAAACGAAGTAAAAGATCAATTTCTAAATATTTTAGAAGAAAATGATTGGTTCGAATGCGAAGCCTTATGTTATGAACCAAAGCTTTATAGCATGTTAGACGAGAATAAACTACTTTACGATAAACCAAATAATCCAAAATTTTTATTTGCTAGTTGCGAAAATTTGATTGCAGATGAAGGCTCGGTGCTTTTTTCTTCAAATCAAATCAAACAAAACAAACCAAATGATTTGCCTAATAACATCATTATTTTAGCTACCACTAGTCAAATTTTAGAAGCAAAAAGCGATGGGCTTCGTGTGATAAAAAAGAAATATATTAAAGATTATCCAACGAATATCACCACTATAAAATATTTTGAGAAAGCTAAAGATGAAGACTTTCTTCAATATGGAAGCAGTGCAAAGAACTTGTATCTTCTGCTTCTAGAAGATTTATAAAATGAACGAATCGCTAAAGAGATTTTTATCTGGTGTAGTTTATGTAGCACTGCTTATATTTGCCACATATTATTCTGATAAAGGTTATAGTTTTTATTTGCTGTTCGGAATTTTTATGATAATTGCAATTTATGAATTTTGCCAATTAATTCATTTAAACAAAATAGCACCAATTCTAATAGGCACTGCAGCCTTCACTTTAGCAACTCAATTTAAAACAAATCAAACGAATGATGCCTTACTTTTAATTGCAACACTGTTTGTTTCTTTAAAATGTTTACTACTTCTTTTCAATTCAAAAAAAGAGAAATTCAATACGCTTTCCAAATACGTATACACTATTGGGTATGTTATTCTTCCTTTTATAATTATTACAAAGATTCCGTTTTCATATAACGAATATAAACCCAAAATAATCATCAGTATATTTATTCTGATTTGGACCAATGATACTTTTGCGTATATCGTTGGGAAATCAATCGGAAAACATAAACTAATAGAAAAAATATCTCCCAAAAAAACCATCGAAGGATTTATTGGAGGAATTTTATTTTCAATAATTGCCGGAATTTTAATTTCAAAATTTTATTTTCAACCCAAACCAAATTACCTTATTACTTCAATAGTTATTTGGACAATAAGTGCTATAATCATTGGCATATTTAGTACTCTAGGTGATTTAATCGAATCGAAATTTAAAAGAATTGCCGGTGTAAAAGACAGCGGAAATATAATGCCCGGTCACGGCGGTATTCTAGATCGATTGGATAGTATTATATTTGTAGCACCATTTGTATATTTGTTTTATCAAATTTTATATTATGTTTCATAAAGAAGGCGGAAAAATTATTTTAATAGCAACCACACTAACTGTAATAATTACACTTTTTGCACCAAAGTTGACTTCAATACTATGGTTAGAAAAAACAATTCAAATTGCAGCTTTGGCTTTTCTAATACTGATATTACAATTTTTTAGAAATCCAAATAGAAAAATTGAAGCAAATGATAAAGTTGTCCTTGCCGCCGTTGATGGAAAAGTAGTCGTTATTGAAGAAGTATTTGAAGATGAATATTTCAAGGATAAACGCATACAGGTTTCTATTTTTATGTCGCCCATAAATGTTCACGTCACTCGTTATGCTCTAAGCGGAAAAGTAAAATACAGTAAATACCATCCAGGAAAATATTTAGTAGCTTGGCATCCAAAAGCAAGTACCGAAAACGAAAGAACAACTGTTGTTATTGAAAACCGGGTTTTTGGTGAAATTTTATATCGACAAATTGCCGGTGCCCTAGCTCGCAGAATTGTAAACTATGCAGAAGAGGGAATGCACGTTCGTCAAGGCGATGATGCCGGTTTTATCAAATTTGGATCGAGAGTCGATATGTTTTTCCCATTGGGAACAAAAATAGAAGTGAAACTTCAGCAAAATGCTGTTGGAAACCAAACTGTTATTGCAACAAAAGAATAAACTGAAATGGCTGAAAAAGAATTAGATATTCGATTTCAGGAAGCAGTAGAAATTGCTTCAAAAATGTCACAATCTGAGCTTCCGCAAGATGTGCAATTGCGTTTGTATGCCTATTATAAGCAAGCCACTTTTGGAACAATTAACTATAATCAATCTTCAGATTTTGATTTGCGAAATGCATTTAAAACCAATGCCTGGATGCAGATTAGTCATTTGTCTATTGACGAAGTAAAAGAACTTTATATTGAAGCAATACATTCTATTGCAAATGATAAAAAATAGATTATGAAATCGAAGATTCTTTCAGTTATTTTATGCCTTTCATTTATAATGTTATTGCCTTCATGCAAAAGAAAAAAGCTAACCGAAGTTGTTGAAGTTCCACTGCCATCAGCTGAAGAAAAAATAACTATAGGGCAACCTGATGACGTAACAGCAAACGACGGTGAATTCTCATTAGTAAAATTACCATATGAATATAATGCGCTTTCACCAAGCATTGATATTCTTACGATGGAAATGCATTATTCCAAACATTATCTGACTTACACGAATAACCTAAATAAATTAGTTGCTGAAGACCCAACATTAGTCGACTTACCCATTGAAGACATCCTAAAAAAATGTGATGGAAGTAATGCCGATTTAAAAAATAATGCTGGTGGCTATTATAATCACAGTTTGTTTTGGGAAGGCATGTCTCCTAAATCGGGAGGGCAACCTAAAGATACTTTAGCAACACTTATTTCCAGAGATTTTGGCTCTTTCGAAGTCTTTAAAACACAGTTTGCTGATGCGGCTGATAAGCAATTTGGTTCTGGGTGGACTTGGTTGGTTGTTGATAAATCAGGTAAATTACAAGTAGCTAGCACTCCAAATCAAGACAATCCTTTAATGCCTAAGCAAATCGTTTCAGGAACCCCAATTTTAAATCTCGATGTTTGGGAACATGCCTATTATTTGGACTATCAATACAAACGAAAAAAATATATCGACAACTTCTTCAAAATCATCAACTGGAAAAAAGTTTCCGAACGCTATGAAGAGGCTGTTACAAAGAAATAAGTTCAAAAAAAATCCCGATTACTCTGTACTTTTTCTTTTTATGTCTTGTCCTTAAATAGCGATAACCAAAAAAGGAGCTTGAGGCAATAAAGCAGTAATCTGAAACTCGGGTGATATTTTGTTCATTTAGTTGTGTTGAATTAAATTTTTAAGCAGTGTATCTATATGATTTAGTTTTAATGAAAATATCTGATTTCTAAAATTTTATAAAGATAATTTTATGTTAAGTTAAAATATATCTTAATAGTTGTTAATCTATTTTAAGATAAAACATTCATATATTTATAAATTAAAACTTAAAATATTTTTTATCTTTTTTTAATTTTAATTAAACAAAAAAATATGTCTAAATCAAACAAAGTGTTTCCTATTTTTACAACTTTTTTTTATCTGAAAAAGTCAAAGAAAAGAGTGAGACAGTTACTGTATACATAGCAATTATTAGTTTCCTTCTGCACTTATTGCTAATTTGTTTAGTAAATTTAGATATTATAAAAATTACTAATCATTCTGAACTATTACGCAATCCAATCTCAGCTATTTATACTCCTTTTTCTTTTGTACTTATTTATGAAGTCTATTTATTGTTGTATTATTTACCAAAATCAACCTCTATTTATATTGGTAAACAATATGAAATAATTTCGTTAATTGTTATTAGAAGAATTTTTAAAGATTTATCACATTTAGAATTTTCGACAAATTGGTTTTATATCAAAAATTATGTTTTATTTACAAGTGACTTATTAGCCATACTCATTTTATTCTTTCTAATTTTTGTTTTTTATCGACTGGTTAAAGAAGGTAGCTCAAATGAGACTAAAATAGTCAATCCTGAAATAATAAAATTTATTACCTTAAAAAAAACAATCGCTACATGTTTAGTTCCAATTCTATTAGTATTATCTATTTATAGTCTTGGCCACTGGTTATATGAGAGTTTATTTTCTGTGAGTAAGATTGTTAATGAGATTAAAGACATTAATAAAATATTTTTTGATGATTTTTTTACTGTATTAATCCTTGTTGATGTTTTGTTATTATTGTTTTCCTTTTTGCATTCTGACAAATTTAATATGGTAATCAGAAATTCAGGATTTATTATTTCAACTATTTTAATCAAGCTGTCTTTTAGTACTGAAGGTATAATGAATATTTTGCTGATAGTAATGGCAATTATATTTGGTGTTGTACTTTTGAAAATTCATAATTTGTATGAAACTATCAAAAAATAATGCTCATTAAAGTGAACTTATTTTCAAACTTTCTGCAATCTTCAAAGCACATTTCTCTCCGTCAATAGCAGCTGAAATGATACCTCCGGCAAAACCAGAACCTTCTCCACAAGGATACAATCCTTTAATTTGTGAATGCTCCAAAGTTTCGTTATTTCGTGGAATTCGTACCGGAGAGGAAGTTCTGCTTTCGGGAGCGTGAAGAATCGAGTCATTGGTCATATAACCACGCATTGCTTTTCCAAATTCTTTAAATCCTTCTCGCATAATTTGAGATAAAAAGCCAGGGAAAACCTGCCCCATTTCAACAGAAGTAGTTCCGGGAACGTAAGAGGTTTTAGGAATTGATGCCGAAACTTTATTTTGTGTAAAATCAATCATTCGTTGTGCTGGAACTTTTTGAGTCTGACCTGCCAAATGCCAAGCTTTTTGTTCGATACTTTTTTGGAATTCCATTCCGGCAAGTGCTCCAAATTTAGCAAACGGTTTAAAATCTTCCATTTTTAATTCGACTACAATTCCAGAATTTGCGGTTGCCTGATCTCGTTTAGATGGCGACCAACCGTTGGTTACTACTTCACCTGGACTAGTAGCACAAGGTGCTATCACACCTCCGGGACACATACAAAAAGAGTATATTCCACGACCATTTACCTGCTTCACAATAGAATACGCTGCCGGTGGCAAATTGTCTCCACGATAATCACAACTGTACTGTATTTTATCAATCAATTCTTGAGGATGTTCAGCACGAACACCAATTGCAAAAGGCTTGGCTTCTATTAAAATCTTTTTTCTATCTAATAATTCAAAAATGTCACGAGCCGAATGTCCGGTAGCTAAAATTAATTTATTGGCAGCAATCGTATCTCCATTTTGAGTGACAACACCTTGTATCTCGTTATTTTTTAGAATAAAATCAATCACACGGGTTTCAAACAAAACCTTCCCACCACATTCAATAATTTTATCTCGAATGTCCTGAATAATTTGAGGTAATTTATTGGTTCCTATATGTGGATGCGCTTCTACTAAGATATCTGGTGTGGCACCAAAACCAACTAAAAGTTTTAGAATTCTGTCTACATCACCACGTTTTTTAGAACGCGTGTATAATTTCCCATCAGAATAGGTTCCTGCTCCGCCTTCGCCAAAACAATAATTCGAATCTTCATTGACAATATGGTCGACATTGATGGCTTTTAAATCTCTACGACGCCCACGGACATCTTTTCCGCGTTCGATAACAATTGGTTTTAAACCTAATTCTATTAATTGCAAGGCTGCGAAAAGTCCGGCCGGACCTGCACCGACAATGATTACTTCTTGTTTATTGGAAACATTTTTGTAAATAGGAAGTTCCATTTTTTGTTCCGTGTATTTTTCATCAATTAGATAGACCAAAACTTTAAGATTGACCTTTATTGCTTTTTGACGAGCGTCTATAGAACGTTTTAGAATTACAACTTTATGCACCAATTTAGTAGAAACTCGAACTAATTTAGCAACATTCTCATAGAGCAGACTTTCGTTTGCAGCTATTTCGGGTGAAACTTGAAGTTGGAGTTCGCTTGGCATTGTTTAATATTTTGGTAAAAGTAAGAATTTGAAAATGTGAAAATGTGTCAATTTTAAAATTGTTTACTAAAACGATTTAAAAACAAATTCAGTATGTAACTTTGCTTGCTATTGAAATAATATGAGACAAATAAAATTAATTTGGGATTTTCGTGGAGAAGCTTCGTCTAAAACGGCAGAGCATCATGAAATACATTTAAAAGAATATATCGTAATTCAAAAGCTTCCAATAAACATCACCGGTTATGAAATCAAAAACGAAATTCATGCTATTGCTTTTATGGTTGTAACGGATGAGAATATGATTCAGGTTCGTGATGCATTAAAACCGCATCGTGGTGAAGTTTTTTAGTTTTCAGTTTTCAGTCACAGTTTTCTGTTTTATTCTGTGACTGAATGCTGCGACTGCGACGTTTTAATTCGCTACTTCACTTATAAATTTTATTCGCATCAAGCGCAATTCTTCAATATCATAATCGCCATCAAATTCCTTTAAAGCGTCTTCAATTTTATCGGATTCTGAATCCATAAAATAATCGTGAATTTCTTCCTGTTGATCTTCATCAAGAATTTCATTAATCCAATAGCTGATATTTAATTTGGTTCCAGAATAGACAATTTGCTCCATTTCTTTCAACAAATTATCCATCGTAAAACCTTTGGCTTTCGCTATATCTTCAAGGGATAATTTTCGGTCAATATTTTGAATGATATAAAGTTTATTAGCAGAATTGGCTCCAGTAGATTTTACTACTAAATCATCAGGACGAATAATGTCATTATCTTCAACATATCGCTCAATTAAATCAACAAATTCTTTACCATACTTTTTGGCTTTACCTTCTCCAACTCCATGTGTATTTGTGAGTTCATCAATAGTAATTGGATATTTCAACGCCATATCTTCTAATGATGGATCTTGAAAGACTACAAATGGTGGAACGCCTAATTTTTTTGCTACTTTTTTACGCAATTCTCTTAGCATCGACATCAAAGCTTCGTCTGCTGTTCCTGCCACTTTTGATGCTGTTACTATGGCATCGTCTTCCGCTTCATTATATTCGTGATCTTCCGACATCATAAAAGATGTTGGCTTTTTAATAAATTCATGTCCTTTGTCCGAAACCTTCAATATACCATAGGTTTCAATATCTTTAGTCAAAAGACCTGCTACCAAAACTTGTCTGATTAATGCCATCCAATAACGTTCTTCAAATTTGCTTCCCATTCCAAAAAAAGATTGTGAATCGGTTCTGTGTGCTTTAATCATCGCATTTACTCTTCCAATAAGTGTAAAGCATATCTCTTTTGATTTATATAAATACTTGGTATCACGAACAATTTCTAAAAGTAGTTTGACTTGATCTTGAGCTTCAATTTTTATTTTAGGATTGCGAACATTGTCATCCATATCGGCGCCTTCGCCCGTTTCGCTGTCAAATTCTTCTCCAAAATAATGCAATAAGAATTTACGGCGCGACATCGAAGTTTCAGCATAAGCAACAACTTCCTGTAGCAACGCAAATCCAATTTCTTGTTCAGCTAACGGTTTGCCCGACATGAATTTTTCTAACTTCTCAACATCTTTATAAGAATAGTAAGCCAAACAATGGCCTTCTCCTCCATCACGGCCACCTCGACCCGTTTCTTGATAATAACTTTCTAGTGATTTTGGAATATCATGATGAATTACAAAACGAACATCGGGTTTATCAATCCCCATTCCGAATGCGATTGTGGCTACAACTACATCTACATCTTCCATAAGAAACATGTCCTGATGTTTGACTCTCGTTTTAGCATCCAATCCAGCATGATAGGGTACGGCAGAAATTCCATTAACCTGAAGTACCTCTGCAATTTCTTCAACCTTCTTCCGACTTAAACAATATATAATTCCAGATTTACCCTTATGCTGTTTTATAAAACGGATGATATCAGATTCTATATTTTTTGTTTTAGTACGTACCTCATAAAATAAATTTGGGCGATTGAAAGAAGCTTTAAAAGTAACAGCATCTGACATATCCAAATTTTTAAGAATGTCTTCCTGTACTTTTGGCGTTGCTGTTGCAGTCAAACCAATTACAGGAACATCGCCAATAAGTTTAATGATGGCTTTTAAATTTCGATATTCAGGTCTAAAATCGTGCCCCCATTCTGAAATACAATGTGCTTCGTCTATAGCAACAAAAGAGATTTTTACTTTTTGAAGAAACTCAACGTATTCTTCTTTAGTTAATGATTCAGGCGCTACATATAATAATTTAGTAATCCCTGAAGTTATATCTTTTTTAACTTGATTTATTTCTGTTTTAGTAAGCGAAGAGTTTAAAACATGAGCAATACCATTTTCCGAAGACAAACTTCGAATGGCATCTACTTGATTTTTCATTAAAGCAATAAGGGGCGAAACAACAATTGCTGTTCCATCTTGAATTAATGCGGGTAACTGATAACACAACGATTTTCCGCCACCTGTAGGCATTATAACAAAAGTATTATTTTTACCTATAATACTTTTTATAACTTGTTCTTGTAATCCTTTAAATTGGTTAAACCCAAAATATTTTTTTAATGCTGCGTGAATGTCAATTTCGTTTAAATTCATTCTCTGTTAATGGTATTTTTACATAAATTTGCAGAGTTAAAGATACTACTTTCTTTATTACATACAAATTTTATATTGATACAATTTTGATAAAAAAAGATAACATTCTTGCTTCTGCCAAAAAGACAATTTTGTCTGAAAGTGAGTCTATAGCCAAGCTAACCGATTTTTTAGATGATAATTTTGTAAATGCTGTCGAAATCATCTACAAATCAAAAGGGCGTTTAGTTGTTACCGGAATAGGTAAAAGTGCTATCATAGCACAAAAGATTGTGGCTACATTAAACTCAACCGGAACGCCTTCGCTTTTTCTTCATGCGTCTGAAGCTATTCATGGCGATTTAGGCATGGTACAGCCTGGTGATGTTGTTATATGTATTTCAAAAAGCGGGAACAGCCCAGAAATTAAGGTTTTGGTTCCGTTATTAAAACGATTTGCAAACAAACTGATTGCCATTACGGGAAATACTACTTCCTTTTTAGGAAAAGAAGCTGATTTTGTTTTGAATACATATGTAGAAACTGAAGCATGTCCGATTAATCTAGCACCAACGAATAGCACCACGGCCCAATTAGTTATGGGAGATGCCATTGCCGTTTGTTTGATGAAAATGAAAAATTTTACAGCTGAAGATTTTGCCAAATATCATCCCGGTGGTGCTTTGGGTAAAAAACTATTGCTTCGTGTAGGCGATATGCTTGATACAACGCACAAACCAATTGTGGCTGCGAATTCAACGATAAAAAATGTTATCATTGAAATATCTGAAAAACGATTAGGAGTAACTGCAGTTATTGAAAATGAAAAGGTTATCGGAATTATAACGGATGGAGATATTAGAAGGATGCTGAATAAAACGGAGAACATTTCAGGATTAATGGCACAAGACATAATGACTAAAAATCCAAAAACCATAAAGTCAACAGATATGGTTATTGACGCCTTGAACATTCTTGAAGACTTTTCAATAACGCAATTAGTTGTTGTTGATAATGGTCTCTATAAAGGAGTAATTCATTTGCATGACATTTTAAAAGAAGGCATCGTATAATGGCGAAGAAAGCACTAAATGAAATGTCATTCCTGGATCATCTGGAAGAATTAAGATGGTTGTTGGTGAGAAGCTCGGCTGCAGTTGTGATCATGGCAGTTGTATCTTATTTCTTTGCTGATTATATTTTTAGTGACCTAATTTTTGGTCCGACAGATCCAAGTTTTATTACTTACCGTTTTTTTTGTGAGGCATCACATTACCTTGGTTTTGCTGATAGTATTTGTATAACTGAACTCAATTTCATCATTCAGAATACCGAAATGGAAGGTCAGGTAAATATTTTTGTTTGGGTATGTATAACAGCAGGTTTTATCTTAGCGTTTCCTTATATACTTTGGGAGTTCTGGAAATTTATTAGCCCAGCCTTGTATGAAAAAGAAAGAAAGAATGCCAAAGTTTTTATTTTTGTGGCTTCCATACTATTCTTCCTTGGTGTGCTTTTTGGTTATTTCGTAATCGTTCCAATGTCTGTAAATTTCCTAGCAACTTTCTCTATAAGCAGTGTTGTAAAAAATCAATTTAGTATTGATTCCTATGTAAGCATGGTTAAAACGGCTGTCATCGCAAGTGGGTTATATTTCGAATTGCCAATCATTATTTACTTCCTGACCAAATTAGGATTAGTAGGCCCAAATTTCTTAAGAAAATATAGAAAATATGCTGTAGTAATTATATTAATTATTGCAGCAATCGTAACGCCTCCTGACGTAGTAAGTCAAATTACCGTTGCCGTACCCATGATGATAATTTATGAAGGATGCATTTGGATTTCAGCCGTGGTAGAAAAAAATAAAAAGAAAGATGAGCAAACTAGTTGAAGAATTTAATGACTATCGTTCTAAAATGAACGAAAAATTATTGGCTGACAATAATAAAATCGTAAAACGAATTTTCAATCTGGATACAAATGCCTATTCAGAAGGTGCTCTTGATGTAAAGACAAAAGAACTTCTCGGACTTGTAGCATCAACCGTGTTGCGCTGTGATGATTGCATCAAATACCATTTAGAAACAAGTTATAAAGAAAGGATTACAAAAGAAGAAATGATGGAAGCTATGGGGATTGCCACATTAGTAGGCGGAACCATTGTAATTCCGCACTTGAGAAGAGCTTATGAGTTTTGGGAAGCACTAGAAGCAGGAAGTTAGAAGATGGAAGATGGACGTTTTCTAAAATTAGAGTTAAAACAATAAATTAAACTTAGTTACTCTGTAACTTTACAACTTTGCAACTTAAATAAAATGAAATTAAGAGCCGAAAATTTAGTGAAGACCTACAAAGGCAGAAGCGTTGTTAAAGGTATTTCTGTAGAAGTAAATCAGGGTGAAATCGTTGGCCTTTTGGGTCCAAATGGCGCAGGAAAAACAACTTCCTTTTATATGATTGTTGGATTGGTGAAACCAAATTCAGGGAATATCTATTTGGACGACATGGATATTACAGAATTTCCTATGTACAAACGTGCTCAATATGGCATTGGTTATTTGGCTCAAGAAGCTTCTGTATTTAGAAAATTGAGTGTTGAAGATAATATCTTGAGTGTACTCCAATTAACAAAACTATCCAAAGAAGCCCAAATCGCCAAAATGGAAAGCCTAATTGCCGAATTTAGCTTGGAACATATCAGAACCAATCGTGGTGATTTACTTTCAGGAGGCGAACGTCGTAGAACTGAAATCGCTCGTGCATTAGCTACTGATCCAAAATTTATTCTACTTGACGAACCGTTTGCAGGTGTTGACCCGGTTGCTGTTGAAGATATCCAACGTATTGTAGCACAACTAAAAAATAAAAACATCGGAATCTTAATTACTGATCACAACGTTCAGGAAACTTTGGCTATTACTGACAAAACCTATTTGATGTTTGAAGGTGGTATTCTGAAAGCCGGAATTCCGGAAGAATTAGCTGCCGACGAAATGGTTAGAAAAGTATATCTCGGACAAAACTTTGAACTTCGTAAAAAGAAAATTGATTTTAATCAACCTCATTAAATAAAAAAGCTTCCTAATTGGAAGCTTTTTTATTTACTATATTGTTGATTACCGAAATTAATACATAAATAATAATTATAATTGGAATCGCTAATATCTGAAGTAAAATCAACATCAAAACTGAAACTGCCAAAAAGAAAATCTGTAGTTTGTATTTAGAAAAACTGAAATCTTTAATCTTTAGTGAAAATAGTGGAATTTCAGCGTTCATGACATAAGCGCTTAAAAATGTTATTGCGCTTAAAACCCACTGATTTGATAAATATTCTGAAATAAAATTACTTGGATATTGTGCAATAACTAAAGGTAAACTTGTAATAAATAAAGCATTTGCTGGAGTAGGCAAACCTATAAAAGAATCAGATTGCCTTGTATCAATATTGAATTTTGCCAAGCGATAACAAGCGCCAAGAGTGATAATAAAACCCAAATAAGGTAAGTAATTAAATGAAGGATAATTTATATTAGACAATAAACATAACATTACAAATCCAGGAACTAAACCACTGGTAACCATATCTGCCAACGAATCTAATTGAACTCCCAAAGGGCCAGCTACATTAAATTTTCGAGCAAAGAATCCATCAAAAAAATCAAAGAAAATTCCAAGACACACGAAGTAAAAAGCCAAATCAAATTTATAATCTGCTACCATTACCATAGCTAAACAACCACTAAACAAATTAAGCAATGTAAATAGGTTCGGAATTTGGGCTTTAATTTTCATACAAATTCAATTAGCTTCTAAAAAAGATTTACAAATTTAATACAATAAGTTAAGCCTTTCTACGTTTTATATTATAGTTTTTTATTTGATATTTGTAAAAAGATAAATTTACTTGAAAAAAACAATTGCTATTCAACTTCTTTTTATTAGCATATTTGCTAATGCACAATCAGTTAGAAAATATTCCAATGAATTTATGAGTATTGGTGTTGATGCGGCTGCTTTGGGAATGTCGAATGCAGTAACTGCTTCTACAGGCGATGTAAATTCCGGCTATTGGAATCCAGCTGGTTTACTGAAAATCGAAGTTAGTGAAGTTTCACTAATGCACGCAAGTTACTTTGCCAATATTGCCCAATATGATTATGCGGCTTATGCCAAAAAGATAGATGACCGAAGTGCATGGGGAATTTCTTTAATTCGTTTCGGAGTAGATGATATTTTAAATACGACACAGCTTATTGATAGCCAAGGAAATATTGACTACAATCGAATCAGTCTTTTTTCAACCGCCGACTATGGACTAACGTTTTCCTATGCTAGGCAACCAACATTAATTGAAGGGTTACATTATGGAGTAAGTGCTAAAGTTATCCGAAGAGTTATTGGTGAATTTGCCAGTTCATGGGGATTTGGTTTTGATTTTGGATTGCAATATGAAAATAATGATTGGCATTATGGGGTAATGATTAGAGATATTACGACAACTTACAACATATGGGCAATTGATGAAGATAAATACAATGCGATAAAAGATGCCGTAGTCGGACAAAATCAGGATCCGCCTGAAAGTACGGAGATAACACTTCCAAAAGCTCAATTGGGCGTTTCTAAAAAATTCGATTTTCACTATGATTATACCCTACTTACGTCAGTTAATTTGAACATGCAATTTGCACAAACAAATGATATAATTTCTAACAGCGCCTTTAGTATCGACCCCGCATTGGGACTTGAATTTGGGTATACCGATTTGGTTTTTCTTCGTGCCGGTGTTGGAAATTTTCAAAATTTAGAGCAACTTGACGGAAGTAGCAAAGTAAGCTTCCAACCTAATATTGGTCTGGGGTTTAAATACAAAGGTATCCAAGTAGATTATGCTTTGACTGATTTGGGAGACCAAAGTGCTGCTTTATACTCTAATATTTTTTCGGTTAAAGTTGACTTAAGTATTTTTAGATAAAATTATGTTCAAAAAAATTCTTTCTTTTTCTATAATGCTATATAGTTTCATTGCGTTTTCAAAAAGTCCAGCACTTTCTGCAGAAGCACAAGTTAGTATTTTTACTTGTGACAGAGGTGAAGAATTGTATTCAACTTTCGGACATACCGCACTTCGAATTCAAGATCCAAACAATGCGCTTGATGTAGTCTATAATTATGGTTACTTTGATTTCAGAACCAAAAATTTCTACTTTAAATTTGTAAAAGGTGATTTACAATATTTCATGAACGTAACTTCTTATGATGATTTTGTTTTTGAATACAAATTGGATAGAAGAGAAGTTATTGAACAAACATTGAATTTAACTTTAGCAAAAAAACAAGAACTATTTGACGCATTAAATAAATCGTTACTCTCCGACGAAAAAAGCTATACCTATAAGTTTATTGACAAAAATTGTACCTCAATGGTTGTCAATAAAATAAATGGTTTATTTGGTGCTGAGAAGATTCAAAAAGTTGACGATAAATCCATAAGTTACCGAACACTTTTATATCCTTATTTCGAGAATTATTTTTGGTATAAATTGGGAATTAATATTGTTTTTGGGGCCAAAACAGACCAAAAAGCAGAAAAATTATTTCTTCCAATAGAATTATTGAACAGTCTAGATAAAGCAACAATTAACGGAAAGCCATTTGTTTCTAAAAAGGAAATTGTAGTGCAGGGTGTAACGGTTCGACCTGAATTTTCGTTTTTCAACAGCATTTACTTAATCTGTATGATACTTTTAATTCTGATAATCATCAACAAACGAATTCTATTTAAATGTTATCTTTTTGCATGTGGAATTTTGGGGCTTTTTCTAAGTCTTGTTGGTTTATATTCTCAGCATGAAGAATTGCTTTGGAATTACAACGCATTACTCTTTAATCCGTTATTTCTTTTGATTCCGTTTGTAAAAGAAAACTTTTTGAAAAAACTAAACATTACTTTATTAGTTTTTCTATTGATTTACTGCATAATTATTGTGACAAAATCACACCTAATCATTATGCTTCCGTTTATTATTGCCAATCTTTATATTTTAATGAAATTGAATGGAAGAAATCCACTCAAACTACTGTCCACGATAAAGTAAAACAGTACTCAGCGTTTTAAATATGATATTAACATCAAGAAAAATACTTCTGTGCTTGATATAATATAAGTCATATTGAAGTTTTATTAAACTATCGTCAATAGTTGCACCATAAGAATAATTTACTTGTGCCCAACCTGTTAATCCAGGTTTTATAACATGACGGGTTTCATAAAAAGGCATTACCTCGGCAATTTCGTTTACAAAAATAGGGCGCTCCGGTCTTGGTCCAATTACGGCCATGTCGCCTTTAAGAATATTGATAAACTGAGGTATTTCATCCAATCTGGACTTTCTCATTATTTTTCCAAAAGGTGTTACACGATTATCATTTGTTGTGGCAAAAACAGCACCTTCTTCCTCGGCATTTTTAATCATTGTCCTATATTTAATAATATTAAAAATTTTACCATTCTTCCCAACTCTTTCTTGTCTGTAAAATAGTTTTCCCCTATTTCCGAATAAATTTCCAATTAAAATTAATGGGAAAATAATCAACCCTAATAGTAGCCCCGTTACAGATATTATAATCTCAAAAAGACGCACTATAACCAAGTAAAAACGGTTTTGATTATTTCTGCTAAAAGGGAAATAACGGTAGAAATCTCTTGAAAGATATTTTACCGGAATTCGTTGGGTAATGTTTTCATAAACTTGAGTATATTCCCTTATTGCATAACCATTTTCTATTAAATGTATTAATTGATTATATAGATTTACTGTTATACCATCTGTTTTTTGAGATGCAACAACAACTTCGGAAATGTAATTTTTCTTAACAAATTCTTCGAGAGAGTTAATATCAATGTTCTTTATCTTAATATCGTCATTAGTTTTAATATCTGCACTATCTGAATTTACAAACCCCAAAACACGATAATGAGGATCTTCATTTTCAAGTGCATAAACCAATTCTTTTAGCTGGTCTTTATCACAAATAAGAATTACTTTTTTGGAAAATCTATTAGAAGCAAAAAAACGAACATAAATCATTCTCCATAAAAACAATGCTAT
The DNA here is from genome assembly GCA_947478365.1 of Flavobacteriaceae bacterium. Lineage (GTDB taxonomy): Bacteria > Bacteroidota > Bacteroidia > Flavobacteriales > Flavobacteriaceae > Flavobacterium. Next base: position 52,530 of record CANJWG010000002.1, read on the forward strand.
GAAAATAGCAATAAAAAAAAACAATATTTGAAGACGATTACTAGGAAGAACCGGTGTGAAAACTGGCGTTAATAAATAGACCAAAACTGTTATAGATGAAGTAAGAATTATACTTTTTATAACTTGTAATTGATTACTGGCGACTTGCAGATTGTACATTTCAAAAACGGATCCGATAAAATTCAGATAAATTCCTAAAACAATTGTCCAATAAAAATTTGTTTTTGAAATATTGAAATAATTAAATTTAAAAACTATTCCGACAAAGAATAATGAAAGTAGCACAAATATGATATCAAAAATTCGTAAAAGAATTTTTCTTTCTGAAACTTCAAAATGTATGGCCTTGAATTTGTTCATTTTTACCAGTAAACGAATTATAAAATTGCAAGTTAGTAAAATTAGTAATTCAATCCTTTGCTTTTTGACTATTTACCAATCAAGGCTTTAACGTCTCTTCCGCTTTTTCAGATAAACTATATGCCTAATTGGGAACTATAAAAGGCGAAAATTTATTTGTCAATATTTCTATAACACTTTTTTAGGTGTATTATAAAAAAGGATGTTGTAATAAAAAAATTATTTTCTTTAGACAAATAAATCCATTCTTCTTTTATAGATTTATTAGTATAATAAAACTCAAACATTTTTTTTGCAAAATAGAATTCGAAGTATAGCCAAGAACGGATAAGTTATTCCCTATGTATAGAAGGCTAATCTTCATCCATATATACTTTTAAGAGCGATAACGAATACACAAAAGCTGGTGCAGCAATTCGCATTGCTGAATGATTAATTGTTAGTGCCCAAAATAAAAGAAAACAAAACATATAAATATGTTGCTGATTATCAATGAATAAAAAAATTGGCGTGAAAAATACTATTAACAATGCTATTATACCCATAGTTCCATGTTCTGCAAAAGTCCTTGAAAATTCACTATGAGAAGCGATAAGTAATCCGCCTGATTTTTCTTGTCTTACTTCTAATGCTTTTCCAACACCAACACCAAAAACGGGATGATCAAGAAAATCATCAATTTCACTATTCCAAATATCTTCTCTTCCTGAAAATTTACTTTCTTTAAGTCTACCTGCTGCATCTTTATTTGCATATCGTTTATCTATTAATCCTCCTGTTTGATTAGAGGTATAAGCCCAAGTTGCTAAAAAAGCAATCGACATAAAAATCAGAAGACGATAAAGATTATATCTCCCATTGCTTTTTGTTTTTATAAATAAATAAAGTATTAAAATTATAATTATAATGAAACCAGTTAGCATTCCACCTCTAGAAAATGTAACTAATCCTCGATACGTTATATTAAATAATATTACTAAATTTATTAAAAACATTAACTTGGTTTTCGACTCTAAAATCAATCTTGAGAAAAAAACAAACATACCAATACCCATTAAAGTAGCTACCTGATTCGGTCCAAATCCACCAGATGTGGCAAAATTCGAACCTGTTCCTGTCAAAATTCCCTTTAAATCAGGAGTATACAAAATTAAATAGATTGTTGTAGAAAAAATAGGCAGTCCTATGCTTAACAATATGTTATTAAGTTGAGAAAATAAAATCTTCCTATTAAATGTATAAATTGAAGCAATTCCAAGGCAAACAGGTCCGGAAATGTTAAAAGCGATTTGTTTTCGAATATCAGTCCCAATATTTAATGTCTCAGTAGCTATGATTACTCCTGGTAATAATAGTAGTAAATAAACCCAATATGGTATAGCATTGTTTGAAAACCCACTATAATACAATCCCAAAGCTAAAAAAATCATTACACCATATTTTGCAGATTCATAGAGTAAACTTCCTCCTGTCATCCTTAAAAAAACCTCACTCCCAACAATGTAAGCAGCAACATATAACGCTTCGTGACCACTATTTTGCGTTTTCAAAACATAATACAAACCAATAGCAGTAATACAAATAGCATATACTAATGATAATGGTCTAAAGAAAAATATTAATACAGCAATTACAATATGAAAGGTAATTAATAAAATGTATTTTTTTTCATTCATACTTTACAAACTTAAAATCCAATTTAAATAGTTAGCAATAATAACCTTTTCTGAATGGTTATCAATAATAGTTTGATATAGAGCATTTCCCATTTGAGTTCGTAAATCTTCTTCTTGTATGTAATTTATTAACTTTTCATAAAATAAATCAATATCATTTGAATCTACTAGAAAACCTTCAATTCCGTCTTTAACAATAAATGGAATTTCGCCCACTTTTGTCAAAACTACAGGTTTTTTCATCAATCCATATTCTATCACTGAAACTGGCAACCCTTCGGATATTGATGTCAAAATAGCAATATCTGATTGTTTTAAGATATGAAAAACATCATTTTTTGACCCATAAATGAAAACTGAGTCATTTAAATTATAGTCCCTTATTTGTGCTTTTAATTGATTAGAGTAATCGTCAAGAAAATCTTTACCTATTAAATGAAACGACCAATCGGGATACTTTTTAAAAATTTTATTAGCTATTTCAACAAGAAAACTGTGGTTTTTAGGATACTTCAAATTAGCAATACAAACTATCTTTTTGCCTTCAAAACCTTTTAAAATCGTGCATGGATCCTCTATTTTATTGGATGTAAAATTATTTAATAATATAATATTATTACATCTCAAGTTTAATTTACACCATTCTTCCAATGATTTATTTACAACAACAATTCCTTTGAAAAAATAGGAACAAAACAATAACAAAGTATTTTTATTAATATCTTCTGTATGACGAGAGCCAAAATGTTCATGCCACACTATTTTAACTTTTGGGTAAACAAACTTAACTAATATTGCTATAAAATAAGAAGTGCCATGGGCTTGAATAAAATCAATATTGTTTTCTTTACAATATTTTTTTAATCTTAAAACTGCACCAAAATCAATAATTCTTTTTCTATTTAAAAAAAGATAAGATACTTTTTCATCCAATTCAATTTTTAAATTTCCTTCAGCTCTAGTAGCAACCAATCCTGAAAATTCAATTTTAGTTAGTAGTGCATTTGCATAATTAACAGCCATTTTTTCGGCACCTCCAAGATCTAATGAATCTATAACTTGAACTATTCTCATGATTTTAAAAGTAGCTTAATTTCCTCTTCAAAAACATCCATAGTAAATTGTCTTGACCATTGAACTGATTTAATTACTTTATCCTGATACAAATTATTGTTTTTTAGAATTGATTCGATGCTTTGAACATCCTGATTTAATATTAAATCAAGCAGCAATCCTCTTTTGCCATTTTCAAGCATATTTGGAACACATGAAACCTTGGTGGCTATGGGTAAACAACCCCAAAACATTCCTTCGGCAACAACCTTTGGCCAACCTTCACTCAACGAAGGTAAAATTACAAAATGATTTTCACAGTATGCCTTTTTAATCGTTTCTTGATTTTGATTTCCTTTAAGAAAAATAAAATTATCTAGTTTATTTTCCGAAATGTAATTCTCAATAATGGTTCGTTCCTTTCCTTCACCATATAACGTTAATTGAACATTATTTGCGTTCTTATGCAATTGTTCAATTAAATGAATAGCGTACAAAGGTTGCTTACCATTAGAAAGAGTTCCGACAAAAACAAATGATATTTTACCATTTAAATTTTTTGGTAATACTTCTACTTTATCTTTTTCAAAATAACTAGCTGTAAAAAAAGGTTTGATGTTTTTGGTGCTATTTTTCCATTCTCCATAGACCAAAACCTGCATGTTTTTAGTTAAAAAGGTATTACTCAAAATCCATTTTTGCAAACGATAACTTAATGGTTGTTTGACATTTACGTCCCAGTTTCCTGCATACTTAGCGGATTTTATTTTTTTTGGAAATAGAATTTGAATAAAACAAGCCAAAAGCCCTATATTTCCAGGGCATCTTAAATGAATAGTGTCTGATTTTTTAATGTTTTTATACAATAAAATGCAATCTTTAACTAGTATAGGGAGGGCTTTGAAAGCATTTCCAATTGTAGTAAAATTAAATTCCTGTAAGTAATAAATCGCATCAATTTTAAAGGGAATTTTAGTTATTAACAAAGTACCTTCCGTTTTCCAATAGGGGCAACAAAAAAGAAGTTCCTCTACATTTTTTCGCCAAATTTCCATTTCTTTCACATAAGGACTGTAGGCATAAATACCATCGGTTTTAGTAATAAAAGGAGCTGATGAAATTACCAATAGTTTCATTATATATATCCTTTTGATGAATTGTGAGAAATGATTTTAGCTGGAACTCCAAGTAAAACGGAGTTTTCTGGAGCATCAATAGTAACTAAGGAACAAGCACCTATTAAAACATTATCTCCAATTGTGATTTTTCCCACTACAACTGAATTTGCACCAATATAAATATTATTTCCTAAAACGGGAACACCGCGTTTATCGTCTTGTCCAGAAACTCCTATAGTAACCCCTTGAGAAATATTACAATTTGTTCCTAGTATGGCATTAGAGTTTAAAAAAATACCTCCAAAATGACCTATATAAAATGAAGATCCAATTTGAGCCGATGCAGGAATCGAAATTCCTGTAGTAATTTCAATAACTTTTCGCCAAATATACATTACACCCATAAATAAAAAACGAAAAGGCTGAATCCTTAAATTTACATGAATAAAATGAGCAATTCTATATTGAAAAGTTGCCCAAAATCCTTGGGTGAAAAATAAAATTACAAAAAAATTACTACCGTATTTTTTATATTTCTGATAATCAGAATAGATTAAATGAAATGTAGTCATATTATTTTTCTGAAATTGATGTATAAAACTCAATATTTTTTTTACATAAAACCGTAACGTCAAACTCATTTATCACTCTTTTTCGAGCTTCGATTCCCATTTTGATGGCTTGGTCATAATTTTCAAAAATATATTTTATTTTGTTGGCTATCGCTTTTGGATCGTGAGGATTTACCAAAAAACCTGTAATTCCATCTTGTACCGCTTCCGGTCCTGGACCAGTAGTACTTCCTAAAAAAACTTTCCCCATAGCAAGAGCCTCTAACCAAGCAAGTGGCATTGCTTCCATATGACTTGGATAACAACAAATTTGGGCTTTTTCTATTAAACTAGGAATTTGAAAATTAGGAATGCTACCTAAGAATGTTATGTGTTTTTTTATTTTTTCGGTAATTTCTTTTTCTAGAATTGGAAGATATGGTGTTTTGGTTCCGGGAATATTTCCGTTTCTTCCAGCAATTTTCAATTGAATATCGGGATAATCATCAACCAAATATCCTAAAGATTGAACCAATTGACGAATTCCTTTTTTCTCAATTATCGTTCCCACAAACAACAAAGTATGCTTTTCTATTTTATTACTATCCGATTGATAAAAACGAATAGTATCAATTGGATTATAAATAACGGTGACTTTTTTTTTCTTTAAATCAATTATTTTTTTTGTAGATTCAGTAACATATTCCGAAACGGCTAGAATAGCATCAGCATTTTTAAAGGATCTCTTTTCCTGCCAAACTTTCTTCCATTCTGTTGGTCTGTTTTCTGCTTCTGAAAAAAAATGATGACCTCCATGAAGTCTAATTATGTACTTAATTTTATTTATGTTATTTATAAATGCCAAACCTAACTCTGATGTTTCTATAATATCAATAGGTTCTCTTTTGTGTATTTCTCTAATTTTAGATTGAATTGCATTAGAATTAAAATACCATATTAAACCCTTAATATTACTTTTTTTAAGCCTATATATATTTACACCATCTTCTATAAGTTCCTCATAATTTGGCGTGTAATTTATTCCAATTACAGTTACCTTAATGTTGTTTTTTACCAATTCTTGCGAAATTGTTTTTACAAAACTACCGATTCCTCCATGCGCAAAGCCTGTTTTCGGGTACTCGTTTGTTAGGAAACAAATATGCATGTTACTACTTTTTAATCTGTTCTAAAATATTTTTTGATGCATTTTGATAATCCCCTAAGATAGTTTCTTTCCAAATATCCATATGTTTGTTATCCATAAGAGATAGTGATTTTTCTATTTTGATTACTATTTCTTGTTTGTTATTTAGCCAATATACTGCACTCTTATTGGGCATACTTTTAAAATGTTGAAATTGATAAATTGTATTAGTTGACCAATTAGAAACTTCTTTTTCTATTTGATCATAATTTATAAAAATACAAGGTTTGTTAAACATTGCAAAATCAAAAGCCATAGTAGAACCCACATTAACAACAACATCAGAATAATAGGCTGTTGTGACTAATAATTTTATATCATCAATGGTTGGATAAATAGTTGTCCAGGTTTTGATATTGTTAAAGTTCCATAACGGAGGCGCTTTTTTAATTAAATCTGGATATTTATTTAATACATTATTAAATCTACCCGACATGTCTACAGGACATCTTCTTAATAAAATTTGATATTTATCATTACAATTTGATTTAATTATAGCAGAAGCAATGTCTTCTAAATATTTTGGATCATCGGGAGATGTTCTCTCATCATCACCTGAAAAACAGATTATTTTTTTAGTTAAATCAAGACTATAGTTTCTATAAAATGTTTCTTTATCAATAATATTGTCTTTATTCATGTAACATTCAAATTGTGGAGTTCCAGTTACAATCACAGTATCTTGATGAATTTCCGGATAATACAGTTTCATTTCTTGTTTCATGTAATCAGACCATACTAAATACTTGTCAGCACGAAGTGCTAGTCGAGCTTTAGGTAAATTATCCCATGAATAAATAACCGTTGTAGTTGGTATTTTTAAATCCAAAGCAACTGCAAAAATAGTAGCCATTTTTAAACCTCTCTGATGCAAACAAAAAACACCTTGTAAATTTTGTTTTTCAAGAATAGACTTAATTTCAATATAAAATATATTTTTACGAATAGCTTTCTGATATTTAATTTCTAGATTTAGAATCGTACCATAATTTTGATTGAACTTAGATAATATCTCGATTGCTTTATAAAAAAACTTTTTAAAAAATGATTTTTGATTCCAATTCCAATTGGTCAAAATTGTCTTGTTTTTTGTGATTTCTGAATTGTATTTTAGTCTTTTTAAACAAATTAATTCTCTCAAAAATTTCTCTTCGATAGTTTCTTTGAATTTTGGAATAGTAATTTCGTCTGAAAATGAGGTCGTCTTTTTAATATCATTTATAGTTTGATAATCAAAATTATGAAACAAGACCAATTCACAACTTGTATTTTTGAATACATTAGAATATAAATAATTTCTAATACCAACTCCATCTGGAAAAATTAAGAGTAACTTATTGTTTTGCATTATAAATCTCTAAATTGTTTTTGATGATTAATATCCCAAATATTAGAATTTTTTAAAGATTCTAGAAATAATTGAGCACTATTCCCTTCTCCAAAATCAGAGTTTGAATTTTGAATTTTATGGGAATCAATACTATTTAATGCTTTTAAAATACTTTCTTCAGAATAGTCTACATTGATAATGTCTGCATGAAGGGTTCTATTTTTCTGGCGAGTACCTATATTTATTATTGGAATTCCATAATAGGGAGCTTCACGTATTCCTGCACTACTGTTACCAATAATGAATTTGGCATTTTTTAGTAAAACCAAAAAATATTCAAAACGCAATGAAGGAAAAATTCTAAAACGAGAATGCTCTTTAAGATTCATATATTCATTAATAATAAACTTACTTCCCAAGTCATTGTTAGGATAAATAACTACATAATTGTGAGTATCTTTCTGCAAAGCAGCAACAAAATTATTAGCATATTGCCTCATATAATTTGCTTCAGTTGTAACAGGATGAAAAATTACAATACCAAATTGATCAAAAGGAATTTGATAATAAGTTTTCACAACTTTATTTGTTGGCAAACCACTAGAAAACATAATATCAATATCGGGTGAACCAATTGTAAAAATGGATGATTTTATTTCTCCCATTTGCAGTAATCTTTTCGCAGCTTCATCATTTGAAACAAAATGAATATGACTTAATTTAGTCACGCTATGTCGAATTAGTTCGTCTACTGTTCCTGATAATTCACCGCCTTCAATATGTGCAACGAGAATATTATTAAGAGAACCTACAATTGCAGCTGCTAAAGTTTCTACTCTATCGCCATGAATCACAATCAAATCCGGGCTTACTTTTTTGCAATAACTTGAAAAACCCTCTATCGTTTTTGCTAATGTCAAATCCATGGTAGTTTCATGCGTATGATTTTCAAAAGTGTAGACATTTTTGAAATTACAGCGTTCGATTTCTATTAGTGTATATCCATATTCTTTTTGCAGATGCATACCAGTGACAAAAACAAATACTTCAAAATCCTGATGCAAATCAAGAATTGAAATCAGTGATTTAATTTTGCCAAAATCAGCACGTGTGCCAGTAAGAAAAAGGATTTTTTTCATAATTTTTATGCAATACGACTTGGATAATATTTATCTCTAATAGTAAGAAAATATTTTTCAATATAATTGGTCATTAAAATGCCTGAAAAAATACTTAATAATGAAGTTACGATAAACATTAAATAATGATTCAGCTCTAAATGTAAATAATTTTTTAACGAACGATTTATAAAAGTATGAATAATATAAATTGAATAAGACGAATATCCTACTTTAGAAATAAAGGTCACTAAATAGGAAGAAAAACATCTATTTAATATTTTATTAATATCATTCTCAAGTAGAAAATAAATCAATACAATACTAAATGAAATATATAATAATGAAAAACCAAGAGTCTTAATAAAGAACGATTGTAATGGATCAGTTAACGGAGTAAAAGAGACACATAAAATGGCTAAGACTATTAATATGATTTTATTAGAGAAGTATAAGTGTTTTAAAAAATTGATTTTAAAATAATATAAATAAGAAATTAAAACTCCAGCAATAAGTGAATCAACCCTTAAATGAGTCATTGTAAAATTTTTTATAAAATTTTCAGGATAAAAAACATTATTATATACTCTTAATAAAAATACAATCAACATTATTGACAATATAATAACTTCAAATTTATTAATTCTTTTAGCATTTTCTTGAACTTCTAATTTGACAAAATTAAACTTCAAACTTAACCAAAGTAATAGAGCAAAACCAAAGTAAAAATGTTCTTCAACAGCTAATGACCAACTTGCTGCATAAGCATAACCCCAGCCATTAACATAATTTTGAATAAAAAACATATCTGAAAGAAATCCTTTCCATTCAAATCTATGTTCACTAAACATAAAAAATAAATATAATAGGTAGAATAAAAAATAAATGGGATAAATTTTAAAACCTCTTCTGATTAAAAATAATTTTGGCATTATATCTCCAAATTTTATATACTCCTTAAACAGTAATCCAGACACTAAAAAACCACTTAAAACAAAAAACAAATCAACACCAATCCATCCCATTCTTGACGTAAATGTAAATAGATATTGGTGCCTTAACAAGACAAGAAGAATCGCTATTCCTCTCAAAAAATCAATTTCTCTTAAACGTTTATTTTTTAGAGTCATTATTTAATCTATTTATTTTTTAAATTTTGATTTATCCCAATGGTAAGTTCACCATACTTAAAAAAAATAAAGCTATAGTTTTGCAAAATTGAATTTATTTCATCTCTACAATTAAATTCGTTATGAATTTCTACGGCAATACATTTTGTGATGTTTAAAAAACTTAAATCAGCATTATCCGAAGTAAAAATTTGTTTTTCTGAACCTTCTACATCAATTTTTAATATGTCAATAAATTGAAAATTAAAATCCTCTATTATTTGATTAATTGAAAATGCTTTTATCCCATTTGAATCTGTAGTTTCCTCTACTCTAAAAGACCAATCACTTTTATCTCTAAAATCGCTAACAACATTTAAAAAAGTATTTGAACTCCATAAACCAGCTTTAATTTTAGTAATGTTTTTTTTATTAATCAAATTAAATTCTAGGATTTTGAAATTTTCTTGTTCTGGTTCAATAGCAACAATGTTAGGTTCGTCAAAAAAATCATACATAAACAAAGAAGAAAGACCAATATTTGAGCCTGCATCAATAATGTTTAGTTTGTTACCACTAGAAAAGTTTTGATTGTACTCTTCTACTACTGTTTTATATTCATGCCAATCAAAAACTTGTTGAAAAACATAAAAATCACTAGATGGACTTTTTCTTAGTTTTATTAGATTGGTATATTTATTTTTAAATTCTGAAATGATTTCTTTATCAGTTTCTTGTAAAAAGCAACCATTATAACTAATTAAAAAATTATAATATAGGTATATGTTTTTTTCGTGTAGTGTTGGCTTAACACCTAATAATTTTTTAATCAAATAGGTTATTACAACTAATCGATATCTAAAATTTATTCTTTTAAAATTTAAAATTTTATTTACTCTTGCCATTTTGTTTAAGATATTTTTTTATTTCAAATTTAATTTTAAGAATTTTTAAATCATAAGAAGCACTTTTAAAATAATTTATTGTATTAGTATAGAGAACTTTTTTAAAAAAAGAAAGCAGTATTACAATAGTACCATAGTATTTTTTATTGTATAACAGGTAATATGAAATGTTTTCATTTTTATATCTATTTAATAATGATTTTTGATCTCTTTTGATAAAATAAAAGAATGTTTCATTTATATCTAAAATGTCAAATCCTTTTTTTACAACTCTTTCTGACCATTCTTTATCTTCACTAAAGGTTAAATTTTCGTCAAATTTATTATCAATCCAAATCTCTTTATTTACAACTGCACAACCTGTCATTAAACCATATTTTAAAGGTTCTTTGACTTTAAAATCATTTAAAAGAGCACGATTATAATTTTCAATGCTATTAATGAATCTTATTCCTGCAATGGTATTCGATTTTTCTAATTCTTGAAAAGTATTTTTAAAAAAACTTTTACCAATAGGAATCGCATGAGCACTTAATAGCAAAACATATTTTGAATTTGCTGATGAAATTCCTAAATTTGTTGCACTTCCGTATGTGAATTCATCAATTGTAACTACTTTACAATTATAATGATTTGCTATTGAAATACTATTGTCAGATGAATTATTATCAACGATTATAATTTCGTAAATATCTTCACTGTATAATTTTGTAAGTATTGACAAAACATTTTCTAAAGCCTGTCCTTCATTTTTATTTCTTATTACTATTGATATCATATAAATCAATTAAAATCTTCAAAAGTTAATTGTTCATCATCATCAATATCTCTAGAAGCAATTTTTCCAATTAAATCATTAAAATGTTCAGCTAAAATTTTTCCAGTTCCTGGTCGTTTTACCCAAATATTTTCTTTGGTTAATGTTTCGCCTTTTTTTATTGCTGCGATACTACAAACGGTTGCAAAAGCAAAATCGATAGTTACTTGTTCTTCTTTGGCAGGTTCTTTTGTTCCGCCACGCATTTGCCACATTTCATTAGAAGAAACAATTAATTCGGCGCATGCTTTTTCATCCATGCTGCAAACAATATCCGGACCCGTTCGCAGCATTTTATCGGTAAAATGACGTTCTAAAATACTCGCGCCCAGCGCCA
>CANJWG010000003.1 GCA_947478365.1 Flavobacteriaceae bacterium
CATTTCGGTATGATTGGATTTAGAACCCATGGTATTGATTTCTCTTCCCATTTCCTGAGTGATGAAACCCAATTTTCTTCCGTTGGCTTCGGTTCCAGCAATAGTTTCGATGAAATAATTTAAATGGTTTTCCAAACGCACTTTCTCTTCTGTGATGTCATATTTTTCAAGATAAAAAATCAACTCTTGTTCGAAACGATTTTCATCTACATTTTCTTTTAATTCATCCAAAGCGCTTCGTAATCTAGTTTTTACTGTTTCAACACGTTCGGCATCATAGGAAACAGCGTTATTCATCAATGTCATGATATTGGCAATACGATGCAAAAATTCCCTTTCCAACGAAAGGCCTTCATCTTTGCGAAATTGCATCATGTTTTCAAGGGCTTCATCAATTACATTCTGTATTTTTTTCCATTCGTTTTCATCAATTTCGTCGCGTTCAGTTTTCAAAGCATCCGGCATTCTGACTGCCATTTTCATCAATTCTGTTTCATCAGCATTCGGAATCACCACTTTCATTTGGTTGATATAACCTTTTACAATTGGAACATTTATTTTTGATGATGTTTCTTCACCCGTTACCTCAACATACAAAGAGAAATCTATTTTTCCGCGCTCCAATCTAGTCGAAAGTTGATTGCGTAAACCCAATTCCATTTCTCTGAAAACAGAGGGCATTCGGGTATTTAAATCTAACCCTTTGGAGTTAAGTGACTTTATTTCAACGGTGATTTTTTTGTTTGGTAATTGCAAAGTAGCTTTCCCAAATCCTGTCATAGATTGTATCATAGGTGTTTTTTAATAGACTTCAAATATAATTAAAAGTTTGTAGTCACAGTCGCAGTTTACAGTTTTATGCTGTCACTGATTACTGTGACTGAGACTTCTTTTTTGTGTAACCATAAAAACCCCCACAAATATCAAAACTGCCGAAACTATTTTAACCAATGTTAATTCATCTTTTCCTAAAGCAATAGCAAAAACGGTAGCGAATAATGGTTGTAAATAAATAAAAACCGCCACTGTTGTTGGTTTCAATTCACGCATGGAAACTAAGTTGAATAAATAAGTGAAAAACGTGGTAAACACCACTACAAAAACTATTTCCCATAGGATAATGGAAGGTAACGTTTGCCATTGAATTTCTTGAAATTCATTAAATCCAAATGGAATTACCATCAAAAGTCCGAAAGTATAAATCCATTTTACAAAAGTGAAAGCGTTGTATTTATCCATTAGTTTTTTAACGATAATGAGATAAAAAGCATAAGAAACCGCGTTTATAAAAACTAAAAAGTTCCCTAACGAAGCATTGGTTGCATTGCCAATTGATTTACCATATAAAATAAGAAAGCTTGTTCCAAAAAGTCCCAATAAAATTCCAAAAATCTTTCTTTTTATCATTTTTTCTTTCATGATAATAGCAGACAAAATCAAAACAATAATTGGTGTTGTCACCATAATCACAGCTGCCGAAATAGGAGAAGTAAAACTCAATCCTTTGAAAAAAGTAAGCATATTCAAGGCCACACCAAAAAAAGCAGCTGCAATAATTCTAGGGAAATCTTGACGTTGTATTTTATCTTTTGCTTCGCTTGTTCGCTGCCGCTCGAGTGAACTGATAAAGAAAATCAACCAAAATAAAATTGTAGCGCCAAAAACTCGTATCAAAATAAATCCAAATGGTTTGACATAAATTGGCATTACGTCTTTGGCAATTGTAAAGGAAAGCCCATAAATTAGCGAAACCATTGTTGCGGCAAGTAATGCCCATGCTCTTTTTGTCATTAGCTTAAAACTTTAATAACTTCAAGGATGTTTTTTTGAGTGTTGCCAATGTAAATTTTGTCATCAATTATAAAAACCGGACGACTTAAAAAAGTATAATGTTCCAAAATGTACTTTTTAAAATCTTCTTCGGTCAACGATCTGTTTTTCAAATCCATTGACTTATAAAGTTGTGCTTTATTGCTGAACAAAGCTTCATAGCTCCCGGAAAGTGAATGCATTTCTTCTAATGCTTCCACGGTAATTGGGTTTTGACGAATGTCGTGAAACTCCAATCGGTCTGGATTTGGCAATGTTTTAATGATTTTTCTACAGGTGTCGCAGGACGCTAAATAGTATATTTTATTTGTCATGAAATTTCTTTTTTACAAAGGAAAATGATTTGAAACTTATAATCTGTATTTTTGATAAAAATTTATAATATTCAATCAAGATGAAATTTAATACTAAAGTAATACATGGCAATCAGCACCATGAAGAAGTAACAGGAGCCGTAATGCCGCCGGTATTTCAAACCTCAACTTATGCTCAAACATCACCTGGAAAACCTGTTGGTGATTACGAATATTCAAGAGCTGGTAATCCAACGCGTCAAGCATTAGAAGATGCTTTGGCAAGTATAGAAAATGGCGCTCGTGGTTTAGCATTCGCTTCCGGATTAGCGGCAACTGATTGTTTGCTTCGTATGTTCAAAGCGGGTGATGAAATCATTGCTATGGATGATTTGTATGGAGGGACTTATCGCTTATTCACTCGTTTATATAAAGAAAGTGGCATCATATTCCATTTTGTGGATATGAATGATTTTGACAAATTCCAATCATTGATTAATGAAAATACCAAGTTGGTTTGGGTTGAAACGCCAACAAATCCGTTGATGAAATTAGCAGACATTCAGGAAATTGCTAAAATTACCAAAGCAAAAAATATTCTTTTTGCGGTAGACAATACGTTTGCTACTCCTTACTTACAAAAGCCTTTGGATTTAGGTGCTGATATAGTGATGCATTCGGCAACTAAATATCTTGGCGGTCATTCCGATGTCATTGCTGGAGCTTTGATTATTAAAGACAAAGCATTAGGTGATGAATTACATTTCAAACAATTTGCCACAGGAGCAACACTTGGACCAATGGATAGTTTCTTAGTTTTACGCGGAATAAAAACATTGCATTTACGCGTGCAACGTCATTGTGAAAATGGTGAAAAATTAGCAGCTTTTTTAAGCAATCATCCCGATGTGGAAACTGTTTATTATCCGGGGTTACCAAGTCATCCGTTTCACAATATTGCCAAAAAACAAATGAGCGGTTTTGGCGGAATGGTTTCTTTTACTTTCAAATCAGGTAAGAAAGCTGATGCTGTATCTTTTTTAGAAAAATTAAAAGTGTTTACTTTGGCAGAATCGCTTGGCGGCGTTGAGAGTTTAGCTAATCATCCAGCATTGATGACACATGCTTCTATACCGGAAGACAAACGAAAAGAAATTGGTATTACGGATGATTTAGTTCGATTAAGTACCGGAGTTGAAGATATCGATGATTTATTAGCTGATTTAGAACAGGCATTTAGGTAATAAAATTTAAAATTTATTCTTAATAAATAAACTGATGGACTATTTGCTCTTTTTATAAAGCGGGACAGCGGAACATGCCTCGCCATACATAATACTTTTAGCAAAAGGTTGGAGTTTTTGAATAGCCATGATGTAAGCACTTTCGGGAACGGGTTTTTTGGAACACCCTTTTAAGATAACTGATTTGTCTTGGTATTTTGAATAATCTAAAGTTGGTAAAATTTCTTGGTACAATGCGGTTTCTAAATCATTGAGGTTTCCTAAAACTACTTTTTTTGCAAAAGAGGAAATATATGTTGTAACTAAAATGGTTGCCCAAGCCGGAATAATGGCATCGGTGGAACAATGAATTGCTACAAAATAATTTTGAAATTGTGACCAATCATGGTTTTTCAATGCTTCGCGAAAATCTTTTTCTTTTAAGAGAAAACCATCCAAAAGCCATTGTGAAATATCTAATTGCGTTCGTATCCCGCTTGGATAATAATCTTCCAAATCGAATACTTCGAGCACGGAGTTGGAAACTTTATTTACAATTTCGTCCATTTTAGTTTACAGTCGCAGTCGCAGTCGCAGTATCTGAAAACTGGGACTGAGACTGAATACTATTTAAAGCATTCCTAATTCTAATTTAGCTTCTTCGCTCATTAAATCTTTACTCCATGGTGGATCAAAAGTAATTTCTACTTCGCAGGATTTAACAGTATCTATTTTTTTTATTTTTTCTTCTACTTCACGAGGTAATGTTTCGGCCACAGGACAATTTGGGGATGTTAATGTCATCAATACTTTTACCTCATTATCTTCGTTAATCATCACATCGTAGATTAATCCCAATTCGTAGATGTCAACAGGAATTTCCGGATCGTAAATGCCTTTTAGCGTTTTCACCACATTTTCTCCTAAATTGATATCGTCTTTAAATTCTTCCATAATTATTTATATGTCACTGATTTTAATGTAATTGTTCTTTTAACTGTTTCAATCCTTTCAACTCCAATATTATTATTATCGAATAATACTGGTGAAATAAACTTAGATAAATCATTATTGAAAAAGACAATGTTTTTATATAAAACCCCTTTACTTTCTTCTTCGTAAAACCCTATTGTTGGGTCATTATTGAATTTGATGTTTTTTGACATGTCCGCAAATGTTCTATCGTAATTAACACGTGGAAAATTTATTTTCTCAGTTTTTTTAGCAAAATCAAACTCTTCCCTGTATTCAAAATCAATAAATCTTTGTTTCAAATATTTTTTAAAAATCATCTTTGTTTCATTATCACCTCTTACAACATTGAAAACTGTTTTTTTACTAGGAATAAAATGTATCCCATTTATTGTTTCATTACTGTGATATAAAATTGCATATAATATGTCTTTATTTTTGCCACCAAAATTCTTTAATGTTGAAAAACCATAAACTAAAGAACTATCTTGAGGATTTTTTCTCAAATTGTATTTCAGTGTTGGGAAATCAATTTTTAGTAATAATGTATCTGCAAAAACTCCTTCATCATTAACTATGTAATTTGATTTTAATTGGTAAACAAAATGTATTTCTTTAGCATTTTCAGGCATTTTTTCGAAAACCACTTGCGAAAAACAAGTACTAAATGTTAAAAAAAATATTATGTTTACGATATTCTTCATCAATTAATTTTTGGCATTAAATGCCAAAGCATACATTTTTATTTTTTTTATCATCGAAACTAAGCCGTTGGCGCGTGTAGGTGATAAGTGTTCTTTTAGTCCTATTTTGTCAATAAAATCAGTATTGGCTTCTAAAATATCAGCTGCCTTTTGATTGGAAAAAGTACGAATCAAAATCGCGATTATTCCTTTGGTTAGAATAGCATCACTATCGGCAGTGAAAACTACTTTGTCACCATTTTGCTCTGCATGAACCCATACTTTTGATTGGCAACCGTTGATAATATTATCTTCGGTTTTGTATTGTTCATCAATCAGCGGAAGTGATTTTCCTAGATCAATAATGTATTCGTAGCGTTGCATCCAATCGTCAAACATTGAAAACTCGTCAACAATTTCGTCTTGTACTTCTTTTATTATCATTCTTTTGTATTAGCTAATGAAACTATTTTGTTGACTAATTTTTCGATTTCTTTTGGCGGGAATTCGTGATCAAAATCTTTTGTTTCATAGTTTTTATCTTGATAACGTATTTTCAAATTGGCAATTGCAGCACCATCATAAAATCTTTTTTGTGTTGGGTCTTTTAAAGTTGGAAGTTTTTCCAAATCAATCTTTTCAAAATAACCAATAATTTCTTTCCAATCTTTATCAGAAATGGTTATTTCTTCTGGAGATTTTTCGCTATTTCTATCTCTAGAAATAGTCACTTTTTGATTGATAACAACAATTTTTTTAAAAAACCCGCGAGTTGTTGCTGTGTATTGCAATGTGGTATTAGCAATGTCGTTTTGAGCTTGGTTGTTACAACTTTTCCCAAGGAAAATGGTAAATAAAATCATGGTAAATACTCTCATTTTTCTAATTTTTAAGATAACATCATTTGTGCTTTTTTTAATGCTTCAATCATTAAATCTATTTCTTCTTTGGTATTATAAAAAGCAAAACTTGCTCTTATTGTTCCAGGTATTTTATAAAAATCCATAATTGGTTGTGCGCAATGGTGTCCGGTTCGGACTGCAATTCCCAATTTATCGATAATCGTACCAACGTCATACGGATGAATATCATCAATATTAAACGAAATTACAGAAGTTTTTTCTTTTGCCGTACCGTAAATTTTTAAACCTCCTATTTGTAACAGTTTTTCAGTGGCGTATTCTAGGAGTTCGTTTTCATATTTTGCAATATTGTCAAACCCTATTTCATTCAAATAATCAATGGCAGTTCCAAGCACAATTCCACCTTCAATATTTGGTGTTCCTGCTTCAAATTTATGTGGTAAATCAGCATAGGTTGTCTTTTCAAAAGAAACCGTGGCAATCATTTCGCCTCCTCCTTGATAGGGTGGCAATTTGCGAAGCCACTTTTCTTTACCATATAGAATTCCAATGCCAGTCGGGCCACATATTTTGTGTCCAGAAAACACATAAAAATCACAATCTAAAGCCTGAACATCTGGTTTTAAATGTGGAACGGCCTGTGCGCCATCAATTAAAACGGCAGCGCCAACTTCATGTGCTTTGTCAATCATGTATTTTATTGGGTTTATAGTTCCCAATGCATTTGAAATATGGTTCACAGTAACTATTTTCGTTTTCTTCGACAATAATTTATCGTATTCAGACATTACTAATTCCCCATTTTCATTCATTGGAATAACTCGTATTATTGCTCCAGTTTTTTCACATAGCATTTGCCAAGGCACAATGTTACTGTGATGTTCTAATGCGGAAACAATAATTTCGTCATCTTTTTTTAAAAGGGATGCAAAACCATTGGCAACAGCATTAACAGCATGTGTTGTCCCCGAGGTAAAAATTACTTCGTAAGTTTGTTTGGCGTTAATGTGATTTTGAATTTTGTTCCGAGACTCTTCATAGGCATCCGTTGCTAATTGGCTCAACGTATGTACGCCTCTATGAATATTAGCATTGATTTCTTTATAATACTTAGAAATCGCATCAATCACAACTTGTGGCTTTTGAGAAGTTGCTCCGTTATCAAAATAGACTAACGGTTTGCCATTGACTTGTTTTGAAAGTATTGGGAAATCAGCTCTAATTTTTTGTATGTCTAACATTGGTTTATTTAGAAAAATTCTAAATACAAAAGTAGAAAAAACGAAGTGTAAAATGCCACGAATTCAAGAATATTTGCGATTTGTTTGTAGTTTCTTAGATTTTATTTTTTATAAATTGATTTAAATTTGTTTACATGAAAAAAATTCTCAAAATCTTCGGGTTTTACTTCTCTTTTTACTTGTTTATTTACGATTATCCATTTATCCTCAACTAGATTTGATTTAGGGGATTTCGGCGAAAAGTGTGGCTTCTGGACATTTTATTGATGGGCGGAGTTTCAAGAAATAAAAAAGGTTGCCTATCGACAACCTACCTTATTACAAATCAAATCCTAAATTCACCCCCAATTTCGTGGCTATGATTTTGGTTATTCGTTTTTTGAGTTCGGGTATTTTAATACTTTCTATCACTTCGTTGGAGAAGGCGTACATCAGTAATGCCTTGGCTTCTTTCTTTGGAATGCCTCGTTGTTGCATGTAAAACATAGCATTTTCATCTAATTGTCCAATCGTACAACCGTGGGAACATTTCACATCGTCTGCAAAGATTTCCAATTGTGGTTTTGCGTTTATGGTTGCTTTATCACCTAACAAAATGTTATTGTTTTGCTGAAAAGCATCTGTTTTTTGTGCTTCTTTTTCCACAAAAATCTTTCCGTTGAAAACTCCGGTTGAGCTTCCTGCCAAAATGGTTTTGTAGTTCTGATGACTTTCGCAGTTTGGCGTTGCATGATTTACCAAAGTATAATGATCAACGTGTTGCTTGTCTCCAATAATGGTAATTCCTTTTAAAGTAGAATCTATTCTTTCTCCAAAGTGATAGAAATTCAGATTGTTTCTGGTGATATTTCCACCAAAAGAAAACGTATGAACAGAAACTCGGCTTTCTTGTTTTTGTGAAATATAAGTGTTGTCTATTAGGTTAGCCGACTGCAAGTCGTTTTGGATTTTATAGTAATCGACAATCGCTCTTTTTTGTGCAAAGATTTCGGTAACTGAATTCGTCAGCACCGGGTTTTCGTTTAACGATTGGTGCCTTTCGATGATTTGAACGTGCGCATTTTCGCCAACAATTATTAAATTTCTTGGTTGTAACATCAAAGCACTTTCAACTCCGGTAGAGAAATAAATGATTTCAATTGGTTTCTCAACCACTTTACTTTTCGGAATATTAATATACGCTCCTTCATTAGCAAAAGCGGTATTCAAAGTCGTCAACGTTTCTTCTTTGCTGGCAATTTTATTAAAATATTCATCAATTGCTATTTTGTATTTTGGTTTGTTCAATGCCGAAGACATCAGACAAACATCTAATCCTTCGTGAGTTGTTGCTGACAAAAAGGAAGAGAATTTTCCATCTACAAAAATGACTTTGTGTGTGTCAATTTCGTGCAGGAAATATTTTTTTACAGCTGCAAATTCGACAGTATTTTCGTGCTTTGGAAATACCGAATAATCATTTTTTAAAATAGCATTCAGTGATGTATACTTCCAGGCTTCCTCTTTTTTGGTTGGGAAACCTTTATTTTCAAAGTTTTTTATAGCCGAAGTTCGAACATCATGCAACTCATTGTGCACATCGATGCTCTCTTCGAACGCCATAAAAGACGAGATTAATTTATCTTTTAGTCCCATAATTTTAGTTTGCAGTCGCAGTTTACAGTCGCAGTCAATGCAGTAAATACCGATAACTGAGACTGAGGCTGAATACTATTGCACTTCCACTTTAATCCAGTCGTATCCTTTTTCCTCTAATTCATAAGCCAGTTCTTTTCCGCCTGATTTCACGATTTTCCCATCCATCAAAACATGAACGAAATCTGGAATGATATAATCCAATAAACGTTGGTAGTGAGTGATTACAAGAACTGCATTGTCTTTGCTTTTTAGTTTGTTGACACCATTGGCCACAATTCGCAACGCATCGATATCCAAACCAGAATCCGTTTCGTCAAGAATGGCTAATTTTGGTTCTAACATCGCCATTTGGAAGATTTCATTACGTTTCTTTTCTCCACCCGAAAAACCTTCGTTTAATGAACGTGATAAAAACTTACGATCTATTTCTAATAATTCTGATTTATCACGAATTAATTTAAGCATTTCGTTGGCTGGCATTTCTTCTTTACCGTTTGCTTTTCTGGTTTCGTTGATAGCTGTTTTCATAAAGTTAGTTACCGAAACTCCCGGAATTTCGACCGGATATTGAAAAGAAAGAAAAACGCCTTTATGTGCTCTTTCTTCGGGAGCTAATTCTGAAATATCTTCTCCTTCTAGAAGGATTTCACCTTCCGAAACTTCGTACTTTTCATTTCCGGCAATGATGGAAGCCAAGGTACTTTTTCCGGCACCATTTGGACCCATGATTGCATGAACTTCTCCTGCATTTACAACGAGGTTAATTCCTCTTAATATTTCTTTATCTTCAACACTTGCATGTAGATTGCTAATTTTTAACATTTTATTCTTTTATTTTAAACCATTAAGGTATTAAGATTCATTAAGTTTTTATCCAACACTTCCTTCTAGCGAAATTTCTAATAATTTTTGGGCTTCGACAGCAAACTCCATTGGCAATTTATTCAGTACATCTTTACTGAAACCGTTTACGATAAGTGCAATCGCTTTTTCGGTTGGAATGCCACGCTGATTGCAATAGAAAACCTGGTCTTCACCAATTTTGGATGTCGTTGCTTCGTGTTCAATTATAGCGGATGAATTTTTGCTTTCGATATACGGAAACGTATGTGCTCCACAATTATTCCCCATTAACAAGGAATCACATTGCGAGAAGTTACGAGCATTATCAGCTCGGGCGCTTATCTGAACTAAACCTCGGTAGCTGTTTTGTGATTTCCCAGCAGAAATTCCTTTTGAAATGATAGTTGATTTGGTGTTTTTACCCAAATGAATCATCTTAGTTCCGGTATCGGCCTGTTGGAAATTATTGGTAACCGCAATAGAGTAAAATTCTCCAATTGAATTATCGCCTTTTAAAATAACCGAAGGATATTTCCAGGTAATTGCCGAGCCTGTTTCTACTTGTGTCCAAGATATTTTTGCGCTTTTCTCACACAAACCTCTTTTAGTTACGAAATTGAAAACCCCTCCTTTGCCTTCTTTGTTTCCGGGATACCAATTTTGAACTGTAGAATATTTTATTTCAGCATTATCTAAAGCAATAAGCTCGACTACTGCTGCATGCAATTGATTTTCATCACGACTTGGTGCTGTACAGCCTTCGAGATACGAAACATAACTGCCTTCGTCGGCAATTAAAAGTGTTCTTTCAAATTGCCCGGTACCCGCTTGATTGATTCGGAAGTAAGTAGAAAGTTCCATTGGACATCGAACTCCTTTAGGAATATAACAGAATGAACCGTCTGAAAAAACAGCCGAATTCAAAGCCGCGTAAAAATTATCTTTTTGAGGCACAACTGTTCCTAAATGTTTTCTAACTAATTCAGGATGCTCTTTAATTGCTTCAGATATGGAGCAGAAAATAATTCCTTTTTCGTTTAGCGTTTTCTTGAATGTTGTGGCCACAGAAACCGAGTCAACAACAATATCCATGGCGATATTATTCATCTTTTTCTGTTCGTCTAATGATATTCCTAACTTTTTATACATTTCTAAAAGTTCCGGATCGACATCTTCTAGGGTTTTGTTTGGATCAACCTTTTTTGGCGCCGAGTAATAAGATATTGCCTGAAAATCTGGTTTTTCATAATGAACATTAGCCCAATTTGGTTCAACCATTTCCTGCCATGCACGAAAAGCTTCTATTCTCCAATCAGTCATCCATTGTGGCTCTTCTTTTTTCAAAGAAATGGCTCTAACTATATCTTCATTAAGGCCAATAGGAAATGTATCCGATTCAATATCGGTATAAAATCCATATTCATATTCTTTACTTTCGAGTTCAACTTTTAAATCGTCCTCCGTATATTTTGCCATCTTATAATTTAAAGTGAGAAACTTTCCCCGCAACCACAAGTTCTGGATGCATTCGGATTGTTGAATACAAATCCTTTCCCGTTTAATCCACCTGAGAACTCTAAAATAGTTCCTGCCAAATACAAAAATGATTTTTTCTCAACGGCGATTTTTACGTGATTATCTTCAAAAACCTTGTCGTTTTCGCCTAGTTCTTTATCAAATTTAAGTTCATACGACAAACCTGAGCAACCGCCACTTTTTACGCCCACGCGAACATAATCTTTGGTTACATCAAAACCGTCTTCCTGCATCATCGAAACGATTTTTTTACTAGCGTCATCAGATACTTTTATCATTTTGCTATTTTGATTTTGTCTAAATTAAGCGCAAAGTTACTACAATTATCCTTTTTTTCTATTATCTATAACATTTTTATAACGAATTTAGATATAGAAAAAAATGATTTTTAATTCTATAAATTTGTAGAAAGATTTAGAAAATGAAAATATATCCTATAGAAGCCGGAAATTTTAAGCTTGATGGCGGCGCTATGTTTGGCGTAGTGCCAAAAACTATATGGAATAAAACCAATCCCGCTGACGAAAATAACTTGATTGATATTGCTGCAAGATGTATGTTGATTGAAGATGGAAGCCGATTAATTTTAATTGATACCGGAATGGGTAATAAGCAATCAGAAAAATTCTTTGGTTATTATTCTTTATGGGGAAATCATTCTTTAGATAAATCGTTAGCAAAATATGGATTTCATCGCGATGAAGTTACCGATGTTTTTATGACGCATTTACATTTTGACCATTGCGGGGGAAGTGTCAATTGGAATGCAACCAAAACTGGTTACGAAGTGGCTTTCAAAAATGCCAAATTCTGGACCAATGACAATCATTGGGAATGGGCAATCAAACCAAATGCTCGCGAAAAAGCATCTTTCCTTTCGGAAAATATTATACCTATATTAGAAAGCGGACAACTGAATTTTATGAAAAGGCCTGAAAGCGATTTTGGGATTTCAGACGAGTTGGGTTTTGGAATCTTTTACGTAGATGGTCATACCGAAAAAATGATGTTGCCACACATTGAATACCGTGATAAAACCATCGTTTTTTGTGCAGATTTGATTCCGACAGCAGGTCACTTGCCAATACCTTATGTAATGGGTTATGACACCCGGCCACTTTTGACATTGCCAGAAAAAACTAAGTTTCTTAATGCAGCTGTAGAAAAAAATTATTATTTATGGTTAGAACACGATGCTCACAATCAAATAATCACTGTTGAGAATACTGAAAAAGGCATTAAAATTAAAGAAGTTTTCAGCTGTGAAGATATCTTAACATAGTGTTAATACTTTCTTTAACTTTAGCAAAACCATTTATTTTTACACCAATTCAATAAATTAAAAAATGAAGTTTATAAAAATTCTTTTATTGTCAATGTTTACATTGACCATGTCGGCCCAAATTGTTGCTAAAAAAATACCTTTAACAGACAAAGAACTTAAACGCTGGAGTCATCTTGATTTAGAAATAGATTCTATTCCAGGAATGAGTGTTGACAAAGCGTACTCTGAGTTTTTAAAAAACAAAAAAAACACAAAAGTTATTGTAGCAGTTGTCGATTCTGGTGTTGATATTGATCACGAAGACTTGAAAGCTGTAATCTGGACCAATAAAAAAGAGATTCCAAACAATGGAAAAGATGATGATAAAAATGGTTTTGTTGACGATGTTCACGGATGGAATTTTTTAGGTGAGTCAAATAATGAAAATCTTGAAATGACACGTGTTTTGAAAAAAGCCGATGATGGTTCTGAAGTCTACAAAAAAGCATTAGCTGATTATACCGCAAAACTTGCGGATGCAAATGATTTAAAAGAAAATGTAGATATTTTACTGAAAGCAGATAAGGCAGTTCGTGAAACTCTAAAAAATGACAACTACACTGTTTCAGAACTAAAAGATATGCCTTCTGTTAAATTCGATTTGTATGATGCCAAACGAATCATGTTGTCTTATGCTGCTCAAAAAGGAGATTCTTTTCATGATGATTTAAAATCTTTTCAAGACTATGTTTATGACCAAATAGTTTATAATCTTAATAAGGATTTTAATCCAAGAAAATTAGTAGGCGACAATCCCGAAGATATAAATGATAAAAAATATGGCAACAATGTGGTCTATTCTAAAAAACGTAAAGATTCACTTCACGGAACTCATGTCGCAGGTATAATTGCCCAAGGAAGAGATAACGGTGTTGGTGGTGACGGTGTTGCCGACAATATAGAAATCATGGCTGTTCGTGCCGTGCCAAATGGAGATGAATATGATAAAGATATTGCTTTAGCTATTCGTTACGCGGTTGACAATGGCGCTAAAGTAATTAATGGTAGTTTTGGAAAAGACTATTCTCCTCATGCTCAATGGGTATATGATGCTATCAAATATGCCGCAAGTAAAGATGTTCTGATTATTCATGCGGCTGGAAATGATGCTAAAAATATTGACACAGAGCCAAACTTCCCAACAGACGATGTTGATGGAAAGGAGATTGCAGATAATGTTTTAACGGTTGGCGCTCTCAATTATGAATATGGAGAAAAAATGGTTGCTAAGTTTTCAAACTACGGAAAAAGAAATGTAGATGTTTATGCACCAGGTGTAAAAATATATGCTACCATTCCTGATAATAAATATAAATACCTTCAAGGAACTTCAATGGCTTCGCCAAATGCGGCTGGAGTTGCGGCTTTAATTCGTGAATATTATCCAAATTTAAAGGCTGCTCAGGTAAAACAAATTTTAATGCAATCGGGAACTGCTTTAAATCTTGAAGTATTAGTAGATGAAAAACAAATTACGATTCCTTTCTCAGAAGCCTCTGTTTCGGGAAAAATAGTTAACGCCTTTAACGCCTTGAAAATGGCTGAAGAAATATCTAACGCTATTAAGAAAAACCCTAAATTATAAATCGAAAGGAAGTGTAAAACCTTCCTTTTTTTATTTCGTTTCAGCATGAACAATAAATTTTTATTTTTATTTATTTTACTGAGTATTAATTCGCCTTATGCGCAAACCAAAGGATACTGGCAGCAAAAAGTAGATTACACCATGGAAGTGTCTATGGATGTGAAAAACTATCAATATAAAGGAAAACAAAAACTAATTTACACAAACAATTCTTCGGACACGCTGCGCCGCGTTTATTATCATTTATTCAATAATGCATTTCAGCCCGGAAGTGAAATGGACATACGTTCCCATACGATTGCTGATCCAGACGCAAGGTTTATGACCAAAACAAAAGATGCCAATGGTAAAGAAATTAAAGAAAGTAGAATTGCTAAACTGCAATCTAATGAAATTGGCTATTTAAAAATATCTAATTTTAAGCAAGATGGAGTTTCTGCTAGTACTAAAGAAGTTTCAACCATTCTTGAAGTGACTTTAGCTAAACCAATTCTCCCCGGAAAATCTTCAACATTGACTCTGGATTTTGACGGACAAGTGCCTGTTCAAATTCGCCGATCTGGCAGAAATAATTCGGAAGGAATTGAACTTTCTATGGCACAATGGTATCCAAAAATGGCCGAATTCGATTTTGAAGGCTGGCATGCTGATCCATACATTGCTCGGGAGTTTCATGGTGTTTGGGGTGATTTTGATGTAAAAATTACTATTGATAAAAATTATATTCTTGGCGGAAGCGGTTATTTGGAAAACAAAAATGAAATTGGTTTTGGCTATGAGGAGAGTGGTAAAATTGTAAAAAAAGATCCAAAAGCAAAAACGTTAACTTGGCACTTTGTAGCGCCAAATGTTCACGATTTTACTTGGGCTGCCGATAAAAACTATCTTCACGATATAGTCAAAGGACCAAACAATGTTGACTTGCATTTCCTGTACAAAAACAATTCGAAAATTATTGAAAATTGGAAAAGTATTCAGCCGATAATGATTACTGTAATGGATTTTTACAATAAAACTGTTGGCGATTATCCATACAAACAATATTCTTTTATTCAGGGCGGCGATGGCGGAATGGAATATGCTATGTGTACGCTGATGTTAGGAAACGGAACAATAAATGGTTTAGTTGGAACAGCTGTTCATGAATTAGGCCATTCCTGGTTTCAACATATTTTAGGGTTTAACGAATCCAAGCACCCATGGATGGATGAAGGATTTACCAGCTATATTGAAGATCTTGCAATGAATGAAATTTCGGCTAAAAAAGCTGAAAATCCATTTGAAAGTTCTTATAAAACCTATGTTAAACTAGTAGAATCGGGCAAAGAACAACCTTTATCAACTCATGGTGACCGTTATGATGAAAATAGAAGTTATAGCATTGCTTCCTATGTGAAAGGGGAACTATTTCTTTCACAATTAGAATATATCATAGGTACTGAAAATACCAGAAAAACTTTGAAACGATTTTACAACGAATTCAAATTCAAACATCCAACGCCAAATGATATCAAACGAACTGCCGAACGTGTTTCTGGCGCAAATTTAGATTGGTATTTAACCGATTGGACCCAAACTTTGAATACCATAGATTATGGAATTAAAAATGTTGAAAGTGCAACTGATGATGTTCAAAGAACAGGCATTTCTTTAGAAAGAATTGGCAGAATACCAATGCCTATGGATATTTTAGTAGAATATACCGATGGCACAGAAGAGCGTTTTTATATTCCGTTGCGAATGATGAGTTTTGAAAAAGAAAATCCAACACCGAAAATTAAAAGAACTGTTTTGTCAGATTGGGCTTGGGCTAATCCAAATTATTTCTTTGAAGTGACGAAAGCAAAAACTTTGATTAAAAAAATTACCATCGACCCAACTGGTTTAATGGTCGATGTGAAAAGAGACAATAATGTTTATGAAGTGAAGTAAATTGAAAGGCAACTGTAAGATTGTCTTTTTATGAATAGAATTTGTAGATTTACCCAAATATTTTTTGCCATGAAATATCTGAATATCTTTTTATTTTTAATTGTCTTAAACTTTGGGGCTCAGAAAACTTACTCCCAACCTATTCGTTTTCAAGCCAGCAGCGTAAGTTTTACAGATAAAAAAGAAAACGGTCAATGGAACGAATGGTCTGACTTTGTTGATGCTAAAGTATTGATAACCGTTGATGCCAAGAAAGATTTGATTACGATTAATTCTTCTGAGGTACAGTCATTCAAAATCAAAGCTTACGGTGAAATTACAGATAATGATGAAGTAAATATTGTTCCTTTTGAATGCGTAGATAATAAATTTTCGAAGTGTAATATTTTAATCATTACCAAGAAAAAAGAAAACAACAGAGTGCAGTTTTACGTTACTTACAATGAAGTGAAATTTGTTTACAATATCTACTCAAAATAGCAATGGATTTTTCATATCCAAAAACTGAAAAACTTAAAAGCAAAAAAATTATCGATTTACTTTTTACCGAAGGCAAATCGGTGAGTCAGTACCCATTGCGATTGGTTTATGTTAAACAAGATTTTGAGGAAAATGTTCCGCTAAAAATTGGTGTTTCGGTATCCAAAAAATATTTTAAAAATGCTGTTGACCGCAATTATTTCAAGCGCATACTGCGTGAATCTTATCGTTTGAATAAAACCCTTTTAATTGAAAATATAGATGTTAAATATTGCTTTATGTTTTTTTATCAAACCAAAGAAAAGTTATCTTATCAGGAAATAAACCAAAAAACCATCCAGCTTTTTGAAAAGTTTGTTAAAATTCTTAAAGAAGAAAAAGGGTAACACAAAATCTCTAAAGTTATTACTATATTCGTTTACTTGTAAAAAGAAAAGACCATGTTCAAAATAGTTAAAAAAAGATATTTTATTTCCGCAATTTTGAGTGTTTTCCTCTTTGTCGGTGTTAGTTTTAAGGACGATTTATTCGAAATTTCAAAACAAATTGAAATATTCACTACGCTTTTTAAGACCATCAATCAAAACTATGTAGACGAGACAAATCCTGCTGAATTGATGGATAAAGCTATCAAAAGCATGTTAGCTGATTTGGATCCATACACCAATTATTTCAACGAACAGGATGTCATCAAATTCAAAATAAATAACACCGGAGAATATACTGGAATTGGTGCCATGATAACCCGAAAAGAAGATAAGCTCATCATCAAAGAACCCTACAAAGGATTTCCGGCAGACAAAGCTGGGTTAAAAGCCGGTGATGAAATTACACAAATTGGTGATGTCCTTTTAGCTGATTTCAAGGACGATGCTTCGCAATTGATGAAGGGTGCAAAAGGCACAAAAATTAATATCAACTATTTGCGTCAAGGGAAGCCAATGACAACTCAATTAATTCTGGATGAAGTGGCTGTAAAAGCGGTCCCTTTTTATGGAATGGTTGATGATAAAACAGGGTATATTGTCTTGTCGCAATTCAATGCCAAAGCTTCATCAGAAACCAAAGAAGCATTGGAAAAATTAAAAACGGATGGCGCTACACAAATTGTTTTGGACTTACGCGGAAATCCAGGAGGTTTATTGAATGAGGCAGTTAGTGTTTGCAATCTATTTGTGCCAAAAAACGAAATCATTGTAACAACGAAATCAAAAAATTCTAAATACAATAACACCTACAAAACAAACAAAGAACCTATTGATACCGAAATCCCGTTGGTAATTATTGTAGATGGTAAAAGTGCTTCTTCTTCAGAAATTGTTTCGGGTGCGTTGCAAGATTTAGACAGGGCAGTGATTGTTGGAAGTAGAAGTTATGGAAAAGGATTGGTACAACGCCCAATTGACATGACTTATGGTACTCAGGTTAAAGTAACTATTTCCAAATATTATACGCCATCTGGGAGATGTATTCAAGCTTTGAATTATTCACACAAAGATAAAAACGGTAAAGCCATTAGAACTGAAGAAAAAAATTATAACGCTTTTAAAACCAAAAAAGGAAGAACAGTTTATGATGGTGGTGGAATTTTACCAGATGTCGTTTTGGAAAACACCAAAACAAGTGCCATCGCAGAAGCCTTGCAAAAAAATGATGGGATTTTTAACTATGTGACCTATTACTATTATAAAAATCCAACGCTAGGTGATAAAATTCCAACCATAACCGATGCTGATCTAATTGATTTTAAAACTTTTCTAAAGAGAGAGAAAATATCCTTCGATACAGAAACCGAAGTGGCATTGAAAAACACTTTAGAAAAAGCGAAGAAAGAAAATGTTGATACCGCTATTGCAGGAGAATACCAACAATTACTTTCGGCATTAGAAAAAAGTGAAGAATCACTAATTGACAAAAATCAAAAAGAAATAAAAAATTTAATTTTAGACGAAATAATAAAGCGATTCCAATACAAGGAAGGGCTTTATCAATATTATATCAAAAGTAATTTTGAAATCAAGAAGTCTATTGAAGTGTTAAACGACAAATCACAGTATAATTCTATTTTGAAAATTTAATATGACGTTATTAAAATTTTTACCATTATTATTTTGTTGTTTTCTTCAGGCACAGGAAGAAGCTGTCCATTCGGTTTATTTTGAATTTGACAAATTTACTTTGAATGAAAAAGAAGTAAATGAAGCCATAGATTTTATCCAAAAAACAGATTCTACTCGTATTGAAGATATTCAAATTTTTGGCTATACAGATGATGTTGGAAAAGATGCCTATAATTTTAAGCTTTCCACAAAACGCGCTACAGCTATTCGAGACAAATTTATTGAAAACGGTATCAAGAGTAAAATAATTGTGACCATTGAAGGTAAAGGACGAATTTTGATTGAGGATGACATTGTAGAAAATCTTCCGGAAAAGCGTTCAAAAAATCGCCGCGTTGATGTAGTCGTTCATTTAAAACCTTTGCCAAAAATTGAAATTCCTGGCTTTTACAATACAGTTCAAAAACATCACATTATTGGCGATCACATTTATTTGAATACTATTTTATTTGAAAGAGGAAGCAGCAAATTACCCTTTAAATCCAAAACTGAATTAGACAAAATTGCGCGCTTGTTACAAAAATATAAGAACCTTCAATTTGAAATTCAAGGCCATGTTTGTTGCACTCCACCCTATCAAAAAGAGGCCATCGATTTAGATACTAGAAAACGTCATCTATCTGTAAACAGAGCAGAATCGGTTTATAAATATTTCCTATTTAAAAAAATTGCCAAAGACAGAATGACTTTCAAGGGTTATGGAAATACAGTGCCGCTAGGCAAAGGCGCAGATTATGATAGAAGAGTAGAATTAGTTATCACAAAAAACTAACTTCTTTTCATTTCTATATGTGGAATATCGTCTTCGAGATACATTTCACTTGTTTGAATAAAACCATGGCTTTCATAAAAGCCCTTCAAGTATAATTGCGCTGAAATGGTGATTTTCGTTTCGCCTAATTGATGTTTCATAAAATAAATCGCTTCATGCATTAGGATGTGGCCTAGTTTTTTATCACGATAAGTTGGCTTTACAACTACTCGCCCAATGGATGCTTCCTCAAAGTAATCATTCCGTTTAAACAATCTTGCATAGGCAACAATTTGTCCGTTATCTTCTCCTATGAGATGTAGTGCTTTTTGGTCTTTACAATCAACATCCTGATAGACGCAATTTTGCTCAACTACAAAGACTTCGCTTCGCAATTGAAGTAAATTATATAACTCAACTGTAGTTAGCGTCTCAAATCGTCTTATTTTCCATTCTAAATTCATTTGCTGTTTTTGATTTGGATTGATTTAATAATAGATTCTAGTTCAAACATCAAATCGCGTTTTTCTTTTGATGGTGCATAACAAAATCCTTCTAAAATCAAAATCCGCTTGTTTATCTTATCGAAAATAGCATAATTAATAAATGGTCCGGACATAAAATCATTTTTCATTTGCCATGTCCCTTTGGTTTCATAAGTTTTGTAATCATTTAAAGTTGTTTTTGAAAAATAAGGAGAATAGGCTTCCTCAGTAACCATTTGAGTTCTAAATGCTGTGCCATGTATGTATAATTTCCCTATTGAATCCCTAACTTTTACCACATCATTTACAGCATTGTTTGAGCTAATTTTTTTCCAAGGAATCTGATAAATTATAAGACTGTTGTTGCCACTGGGGATTTCACTTTTTAGCCAAATAAAATTTCTTCTTCGCATTACATATTCGTATTTAGAAGGAATCAATAAATCAATATTGAATTTTTTTTGAATTTTTTTTGTGTCGAGTAGTGAATCTTTTATTGTTTTTTGATTGTGCTCAATCTCGATAGTGCGCATTTTTTTTATAATATCTCCCGCATTTTTTTCTAAGATTTCTATTATTTCAAATGATGTTTTTCCTGAAATATGAAAAGCATTTTGAGGCGAGGAAAATTCATTTTTTTTGAGTTCGAATTTATTCTCATTGTCTTTTTTGACGATAAGAATATTTCGAGTATCTGTTGAAAATCCTTCAAAAAGTTTTACTGGATATTGATTAATGGTAAATAATGGTTCTTCTTGAGGTAAGCCTAAAACTGGAGAAGCAAATTTATTTCTGATGCTATCGCCAACTACTCCATTCCAAAGCTGGTCGTCAATGATTACTGCAATTGTATTTATAGCTGCAGAAGAATCGTCGGGAAATCTTTCCTTTTTGAACGAACATGAGCTCACAAAAAAGGAGACAAAAAGCCATAAAAAAAGGGTCTTATTCATAACTGAAATAAAACCCAAATTTATAGAAGATTTTCGGATTAACCGTTAATTTTTAATTTCATCCCCGCTTTTAAACGTTCGTTTTTAATTCCGTTCCATTTTTTCAAATCAGAAATCGAAACGCCAGGATATTTTTTGGCAATACTAAATAGAGAATCGCCTTTTTTAACGTAATATAATTTAACTTCATCTCTATCGTTAACTGCTATATTTTCCTTTTTTGTTTGTGTGTTTTTAGTGTCTGTTGAAACCACATATTTTTTAGCTACAATTAACTTTGCTCCAAGTTGAATATTATTATCTTCAATTTTGTTCCATTCTTTGATGTCCGCTATTGAGACATCATATTTTCGGGCAATGCTTCCTAAGTTATCGCCTTTGTCAACAATGTGTTCGGTGATTTTTACTTCGGTTTTATACGTTGCTTCTTTTGCAGGTTCTACATCACTGTTAATCAATGCCAATTTTGAGCCTTGCTCAACATTTAAGTCGTTTAGATTATTCCATTTTTTTAGATCTTCTAGACTAACGTTGAATTTTTTAGCAATGCTGAATAAATTATCCCCTTTTTGAACTTCATAAAAATCGCTAGGGTTTTCATTTGCTTCATTTGAAGCAACAGAGGTTTCCGTTGCATTTTTATCTGCTTTCACTTCTTTTCTAACCGTAGTTACCACTCTTTCGTTTTTGATTATTTTCAGATTAGCACCCGCTATAAGATTGTTGTTTCTAAGTTTGTTCCATTTTTTTAATTCCGCAACAGAAACTCCATATTTATCTGAGATTTCACCAAGATTATCTCCTCTTTTCACTTTGTGATATTTTACAACATCTTTATACGAAATGACTTTTTCTTCTTTGAAAATTTTTGCTGTGTTTGATGCTATAGTTGTAGATTCTTTTACAGAAGTTGTATCTGGTTTTGTAACTTTTTTATCCTGTGACGCAACCGCTTCTTTAGTAATGATTTTTAATCTTCTGCCCATTGGAGCTTTGTTGCTTCGCAGATGATTCCACTTTTTAAGTTCTGACATAGTGATACCATATCTGTCTGAAATCTCGCTTAAACTATCTCCTCTTCTAACTTTATGATATTTTATTCTTGAAATTGTTCCGTCATTATCGGACTCATTTGTATTTCTAGATGCCAATCTTTCAAATGGTCTTTCTCTTTTGTTTGATTCATATTGAACGAAAGCATAAATCTTATCTTCATTAGAAGTGAAAACTGCGACTTTATTAACCGGCAATCTTAAATAATGGTTATCTCCAGTAATAAATGGAATTTCTTCTCTTTTATACGAAGGATTTAAAAACTGTAATTCCGCTACCGGAACATCCAACAAATCTGAAATTTGTTTAAAAGTCATTGCATTTTTAATCATTACTGTATCGGTTGCAAAATGATTTGCAATAGCTCTGTCTGGTTTGATTCCGTGTTCTTTGTGATATTCAAAGATGTACATTGTAGCTAAAAATGCGGGTAAATATCCTTGAGTTTCTTTATGAAGATAAGGTCTAATATTCCAATAATTTTGTTTTCCTCCTGAACGTCGAATGGCTTTTGCTACGTTTCCTGGACCAGTATTGTAGGATGCTAAAACTAAATCCCAATCGCCAAAAATAGCATACATATTCTTCATGTATTGAGTTGCAGCTTTACTGGCTTTCATAGGATCGCTTCTTTCATCCTCATAAGTATCAACTTTTAAACCATATTGTTTTCCTGTTTGATACATAAATTGCCACAAGCCAGTTGCCCCTACTCTTGAAACAGCTCTCGGGTTCAATGCCGATTCTACAACCGCTAAATATTTTATTTCTAAAGGAATGTTTTGTGCTGCTAAGGACTCTTCAAATATTGGGAAATAAAACTGTGAAACTCCCATTAATCTTTCAAAAGCTCTCTTTCTGTTCTTTAAGAATGATTTGATTACGTTCTCCAAACCAACATTATATTCGATATTGAATGGTGATTTCTCATCCAGTTTTTTCAATCTTTCTTTCAGCAATTCAGTTGGTAATTCGTATTCAACCTTTTCATCAACATTAATGTTTTTGATGTCAAAATTCAATTCATTGAACAAATCCAAGCTAACCAACTCCTTCATCCATAAACTATCAATGCACGAAGCTATGTTGTCTTTAACAAAAGTGGCTTTTATAGAATCTAATACTTCTTTTCTAGTAAGTGGCTCTCTTTTTACTGATGTAGCAACAATTGTATCTTGAGCAAAAACTGCTGAAGAAACTATCAGTAATGCAAACGAGATTATTTTTTTTATAGTCATAACTTTATTTATAAAGTGGTGTATTTTAATTTCTTATGTTATTAATTAACTTCAATTGTTAACGTTATTTATTATTTTTTATTGTGCTGTTATAAAATTTTAACTTAAAATGGCAGCAATTCCAGGTAATACTCTTCCCTCTAGCATCTCCAACATTGCCCCGCCCCCTGTTGACACATAACTCATTTTATGTTCCAAACCAAATTGTTTTACTGCAGCAACTGAATCTCCTCCACCAACAAGTGAAAAGGCTCCGTTTGCTGTTGATTCTGCAATATAATTTCCTAATTCAATTGTTCCTTTGGCAAAATTTTCCATTTCAAAAACACCTAACGGTCCGTTCCAAAGAATTGTTTTTGAATTCAAAATCACTTCTTTGATATTAGATAATGATTTTGGCCCAGCATCTAAGCCTTGCCATCCATCAGGGATTTCTCTAACATCAACAACTTGAGTTTTAGCATCATTTGAAAATGAATCCGCCGCAACAACATCTATTGGAATGTGAATATGAACATTTTTTTCTTTGGCTAATTTTAAAATTTCTAAAGCCATCTCTTGTTTGTCATCTTCACATATTGAATCTCCAATTTTTCCACCAAGTGCTTTTATAAAAGTGAATGTCATTCCGCCGCCAATAATCATGTGATCTACTTTATCTAAAATGTTCTCAATAACTGTAATTTTTGAAGAAACTTTTGAGCCTCCAAGAATCGCTGTTACAGGTTTCACGGAATTATTTAAAACTCGATTTAAACTTTCTATTTCTTTGGCTAAAAGCAATCCAAAACATTTATGATTTGGAAAAAATTTAGCTATTATTGTTGTTGAAGCATGTGCTCTGTGTGCTGTGCCGAATGCATCATTCACATAAATATCGCCTAATGAAGCTAATTCCTTAGCAAAATTTTCATCTCCAGCTTCTTCTTCTGCATAAAAACGAAGGTTTTCTAGCAATAAAGCTTCTCCTTTCTTCAAATTTTTGGTAGCATTTAGAGCAATTTCCCCTATGCAATCTGATGCAAATTGAACATTAATGCCTAACACTTCTGAACATTTTGCTACAATATGTCGTAATGAATATCGATCTTCTTTTCCATTTGGACGGCCTAGATGTGACATTAAAATTACACTCCCTCCATCAGCGAGAATCTTATCTATAGTTGGCCTTGCAGCTTCAATTCTATTGGCATCAGTAACCTTGAAATCTTCATTTAAAGGCACATTGAAATCAACTCTGATTAGGGCTTTTTTGGCGTTGAAATTAATATCTTGGAGCGTATTCATTTAGTGATTAATAGGTCTGAATGATTGCAAATATAATAAAAATTGGTTTGACCGATGTTTTTTGCGTTTTTATCGATGTTTTTTAACTTTTTTTTAAGTGTTAAAATATTTGTTTTCAATGAAATACAAAATTTTTTTCTTGCTTTTGCTTTATAAAGTAGAATTGAATAAAAAGCCTGTTTTATTATTAGCAAAATATTTCTTCTATATTTGCTTTATGCAGTTTTCAAATATTCTTGGCCAGGATTACATAAAAAATCATCTCGTTAAAAGTGTGCAATCTGGAAGAATTCCACATGCACAATTGTTCGTTGGCCCCGAAGGTTCTGGGACTTTAGCAATGGCGGTTGCATATGCTCAATTTATTTTGTGCAATAATCAAGATCTAGAAAATAGTGGCGGAAACGATAGTTGCAATCTAAAGTTTGAGTCTCTTTCTCATCCTGATTTGCATTTTATATATCCTAATGTAACAAATGACGAAGTCAAATCAAAACCAAAAAGCGCTGATTTTATTATAGATTGGCGGGAGTTTGTTTCCAAAAATCCTTATGGAAGTTTATTTGATTGGTACAAACATTTGGGCGTTCAAAACAAGCAAGGTGAAATTCGCGTGGAAGATGCACAAGATATTTTAAAGTCAATGGCATTGAAGTCTTATGAAGGCGGTTATAAAATTATGATTGTTTGGATGGCTGACAAAATGAATATTGCTGCTTCCAATAAATTATTAAAATTGTTAGAAGAACCGCCTGAAAAAACATTGTTCTTGCTAATTGCTGAAAATGAAGAAGATATTATTCAAACCATTCGGTCACGATGTCAAGTATTACATTTTGGGGGGTTGCCTGAATTCGAAATTGCAAAAGCGTTAAAAGTTAACTATTTTTTAGATGATTCTTCGGCTTCAAAAGTAGCACATCAAGCTCAAGGGAATTATAATAAAGCGCTACATATTGTAAAAAATGATAACGAAGATTTTCCATTTGAAAAATGGTTTGTAGGTTGGGTTCGTGCTGCTTTTAGTGCCAAAAAAAATGCCTCTGCTATTCAAGATTTAATTTTATGGAGTGAAGAAATTGCGGGTTTGGGTCGCGAAGGACAAAAACAGTTTTTGAATTATTGCATTGTTATGTTCCGTCAAGCTTTGATGCATAATTATGAAACAAAAAATCTAGTTTATGTTGAGCCAAAAGTGGAGAATTTTACTTTCGATAAATTTGCTCCATATGTAAATGGCAACAATATTAATGCCATTTTCAGAGAACTTTCAGATGCGATTTATCATATTGAACGTAATGGAAATGCAAAGATTATTTTAACTGATTTGTCTATAAAACTTACTCGATTAATTCATAAAACATAACCACATGACCAATACTGCCTCGATACTTGTTTTGCTTTTTCTTGCGGTTACCTTTGTACAATCTGCCTATGATAAAATCTTTGGTTGGCAAGGAAATATTGATTGGCTTAAAGGACATTTCGCCAACACTTCTTTATTGAAAAATAATGTTCCGTTAGCTTTAGGAATTATTCTAATTCTTGAACTTATTACCGGAGTTTTAACATTAGTTGGTTGTGTAGAATTATTGATTAATGGAGGAAGAACATTTGGTTTTTATGGTGCTGTTTTTTCTTGTATCACATTGATATTATTGCTTTTAGGACAGCGTTTAGCTAAAGATTATGATGGAGCGCGAACTATTTCTATTTATTTTGTTCCGGCTATTTTAGCAGTTTTTTGGTTGAGTTAAAACTTTTTAGTACAAAAGAGCCTTTATAATTAATGGCTCTTTTTTTCAATCCCTAAAAATTATTTCTTTCCTTCATATAGTATTTCCTCTTTTTTACCAGCAGATTTATATTTATCATTTATCATTTTTATTACTTCATTAGTAATATCATAGCTGTCTTTTGCATATAAAATTGATGGCGCTGCATCACCAGATCCATAAATATAATCATACCCTTTTTCTTTGCCATATTCTTTTATTATTTTTCTATAATTAATTACTAAAGAATCTACTTCTGCTCCACTTTCTTGTTGCAATTGTTGTAACATTGCTTGTTGGGCATAGTTTAATTCTTGTTCCTTTTGTGACAATTCTGCTCCTTTTTGTTGTGCCCAAGCTTGACCATTTGTTTGTGCATTTTGCTTAAAACTTGCAGCTTCCGATTTAAAACGAGCCACCTCAGCTTCTAACTGGTTACCCATTACTTTCGATTTGTCTTTATATTTAGCTCCGATATCTTTCGCTTCGGTAGATTCATTCATTAATTTAGAAGTATCTATAAATGCTGTTTTAAATTCTTTTGTTTCTGTAGTTTTATTGCAAGAAATAATTGCAATTGCAAAAAAGACAGCTATTTTTTTATTCATGATTTGATATTTTTTTTAGGTTTCAAAAGTATAAAAATAAAATTCAATTAGCTAAATGTTGAATTATAGTTGTTTTTTGACTATAAGTTTTAATTATTATAAAAAACATTATAATAATGCTTTATTATTATGTTTGGCTTTAAATAAAGCGATTTAAAAGCTTTTCTCGTTTCAAACACCTTATTGCATATTTATGCTTTGTTTAGTCAAATGAATTGCTTTAAATTGATTTTTTCTGGTTTTTTATGATGTAAATGTGTGAAGAATACTCTTTACTTATTCTTGCGCTGTGATTTGATTTTAATCCAACAAAAAATGCTCTGAAGAAATTCATTTTTCCTGTTTTATATTTTTCTGATAATAGGCTTACATAAAAACTGTCAAATTTCATTGGATGTACATCAACCAATTTCATTTCTTTTTCTTCAAATAACTTTTGAATTGCTGTTTTTGAAAAATGCCAAATATGTCTAGGCACATCAAAAGCCGCCCAAAATCTTCCATAATAATTTGCGTCAAAGGATTTAAAATTGGGAACTGCTATAAGAATTGTTCCTGTTGGTTTTAATAATTTTTTAAGTTCTGTGATATATTCATCAAGATTTGGAACATGCTCCAAAACATGCCACATAGTTATCAAATCAAAAGAATGACTTTCTAAATCAGAAAGATTACCTGCAAAATTTACGCCTTTATTGATAGCAATTGTTTTTGCTTTTGAGCTTGGTTCAATTCCTATTGTTTGCCAACCATCATTTTTTGCAACAACTAAAAAGTCTCCTGTACCCGCTCCAATGTCTAAAAGCCTTCCTTTTTCAGAATATGAGTTGATTAATTTTAATTTTTTTTTAAGCGCAATATTTTTAACCAAATGGTACATCCTTTCAAATAACGACCGCTTTCTATCAGTATGAGAAATGTAATCTTCGCTTTCGTAATAGCTTGGTAGTTTTTCTAAACTTGGCTTAGGAAAAGTAATCAACAAATCATATTCCGGGTTATGATGCAATTCAAAAATTTCTTTTGAAACAGAATAGTCTCTGACTTTTAGATAAAAAATATTGTTTTGAAAACTCATATAAAGACTGTATTGATAGGACTTTGCTATATTGGTTTCACGTGGAACGAAAAATTATCTTCCCATATAAATTAATAAAACGGAAATATCTGCTGGAGACACTCCGCTGATTCTAGATGCTTGTGAAATGGTTACTGGACGAATTTTGCTTAACTTTTGTTTTGCTTCAATCGACATGGACTTTATTTTATTATAATCGAAATTGTCAGGGATTTTAATATCTTCTAATCGAATTAGCTTTTCTGCATTGTTCCTTTCTTTTTCGATATAACCTGAATATTTAACTTGTATTTCTGCTTGTTCAATTATTTCTTTATCTAAATCATTTTCGGCAACGTAATTTTTCACTTTATCAAACTTCATAAAATCATCCAATTCAATTTGCGGTCGTGAAAAGACTTTAAACATTTTATCCGACTGAGCCATTACAGAACTTTCTTTGGCCTCCAAAATTGGATTTGCCTCTTCTGGACTTATACTAGTTTCCTTAAAAAAGTTTACCATTTTTTGGCTTTCATTGAACTTGTGTTCCATTCTTCTTAAACGCTTTTCAGAAGCTAATCCTATTTCATATGCCTTTGGAGTCAATCTAAAATCAGCATTGTCTTGTCGTAAAAGTGTTCTGTATTCGGCACGAGAAGTAAACATCCTGTAGGGTTCTTCCGTTCCTTTTGTAATCAAGTCATCTATCAAAACGCCAATATATGCTTCATCGCGACGTAGAATCAATGGCTCTTGATCTTTTACTTTTAAGGCGGCATTTATTCCTGCCATCATTCCTTGAGACGCTGCTTCTTCGTATCCGGTTGTGCCATTTATTTGTCCGGCAAAATATAATCCTTCAACAAGTTTGGTTTCGAGCGTATGTTTTAATTGCGTTGGCGGGAAATAATCGTATTCAATAGCATATCCTGGGCGAAAAAATTTTACTTTTTCAAATCCTTCTACTGAACGCAGTGCTTTAAACTGGATATCTTCGGGTAACGAAGTAGAAAATCCATTAACATAAACCTCAACCGTGTTCCAACCTTCCGGTTCGATGAATAATTGATGTCTTTCTTTGTCTGCAAAACGATTAATTTTGTCTTCAATAGATGGACAATATCTTGGGCCAATACTTTTAATTCTACCATTGAACATTGGCGAACGATCAAAACCTTCACGAAGAATATTGTGCACTTCGCTTGAAGTGTATGTCATGTGGCAGAGCATTTGATGTGTCAATGGTTTTGTTTCGTCAGAATAGGAGAATTTATCCGGAATATCATCACCGGGTTCTTCTCTCATTTTAGAATAATCCAATGAGCGCCCATCAACTCTGGGCGGTGTTCCGGTCTTCATCCTTCCGGCTTCAAAACCTACTTTGACTAAATCATCTGTAATTCCGAAGGCAGCACTTTCTCCCGCTCTTCCTCCGCCAAATTGTTTATCTCCAATATGGATTAAACCATTAAGGAAAGTTCCATTAGTAAGGACAACCGTTTTTGCCTTAATTTCAATTCCAAGTGAAGTTACAATCCCTTCTATTTTATTATTCTTAATCAAAAGCCCTTTAACCATTTCTTGATAGAAATCGAGATTTGGCGTTTGTTCTAGTCGCAATCGCCATTCTTCTGCAAATCGCATTCTGTCTGACTGCACTCTTGGCGACCACATTGCAGGTCCTTTTGATTTATTCAACATCTTAAACTGAACTGCGGTTTTATCTGAAATGATTCCAGAATAGCCGCCAAGCGCGTCAATCTCACGAACGATTTGTCCTTTAGCAATTCCTCCCATAGCAGGATTACAGGACATTTGCGCAATGTTTTGTAGACTCATGGTAACCAATAACGTGCTGCATCCTAAATTGGCTGATGCTGCTGCGGCCTCACAACCGGCATGGCCAGCGCCCACTATTATTACGTCGTATTTTTCTAAAAACATATTATAATTAGGATTTAGGATTAGGGAATTAGGATTTGATTTAGATTTGTATAATCCTTAATCGTAAATCTCGAATTCCTAAATCATTATTGTTTCACGTGGAACATCTTCATTTTTTCTTCCTCTTTTTGACGCATAAGCTTTTCATCTTCTTTGCCTTTATCTTTATATCCGCAGTAGTGAAGAACACCATGAACCAAAACTCGTCTTAATTCTTCTTCGAAATCAACATTAAAATCAACAGCGTTTTCACGAACTCTTTCGATAGAAATAAAAACATCGC
The DNA here is from genome assembly GCA_947478365.1 of Flavobacteriaceae bacterium. Classification (GTDB taxonomy): domain Bacteria; phylum Bacteroidota; class Bacteroidia; order Flavobacteriales; family Flavobacteriaceae; genus Flavobacterium. The sequence continues at coordinate 30,001 of CANJWG010000003.1, forward strand.
CGTGTAGTTCGTTTCGCACAGAATAATCAAAACTAATAATGTCTGTTAGCGTATCATGGTTTAAATACTGCTTGTTAATTTCGGTCAAATAGTTGTCGTCGCAAAAGACATAGTTTATATTTCCTTCATCCTTATATTCAGAGCTAATGACTTTAGAAAGCCAATTAGAATGTGCGGTTTCATCTTCTAGTTTAAAATTTAATTCGTAATTAAAGCTAATCATTGGTTTTAAAATATTCTTGAACCCTTTGGTTAAAATTGGAGCGCAAAGGTAAGCTTTGTCTGTTTAAAATTTCAATGCTGTTCAAATATTCTTGAAGCTTGCTTGGCAATGCTGGTGCCTGATTGTTAAATTCTTTCTTATTTGTTTCTGATTGACGCTTCTTGTCTTCACCCTGTTGTTGCAACGCTTTGTCTAATTTCAGCAACTCATATTTCACATTCAAAATCTTTTGAAGCGTTTCATTGTTAAAACCTTTATTTAACAGTTGCTTTTCTATTTGCTTCATTTGATCCAAAGCATTTTGTCCATTCCCTCCAACACCTTGTTTCTTCAATTCTTTTTCCAATGCTTCACGCAACTGTTGTTGTTCCTTATAAATTTCCATTATCGCTTTTGCATCTCCTTCACCATCCTGACCATTTTCGCCTCCTTGTTGACTCCCTTGTCCTTTTCCTCTTTCACCATTTCCATCACTTCCTTTTCCAGTTCCGCTTTTCCCGCCTTTCTGACCATCGCCGGGTTTTTGCCCTTCTTTGCCATTCCCATCTTTTTCTCCTTTATCACCTTCTTGTCCTTCTCCAGGTTTATCGCCTTTCTTAATTCCTTTTTTCATCTTTTCACCTAACCCTTCTTGCTTTTTTATAATATCTGGCAACTGCATTCCCTGCCCTTTTCCTTGACCAGGTTTTGGTTTTCCTTGACCTGCACCTGACATTTGCATTTGCATACCGTTTAAAATATCACTTAGCATATCGGCTAACTTATTTGAAGAAGAAACAGCATATTGTTGGTGCGAATTTCCTTTAGGAACATTGGCTTCAGCTAAAGTCTCTATAGCTTTATCGACATTGTATTGAACGTTTCCTATTTCCTTGGTAATATCTTCTGCTATTTTTGGATTTCGTAAAGACATAGCAAACAAACTGTCGTCAACATGTTTGAACTGTTGTTTTAAATCTTGTTGGATTTTTAAATTCTTGTTAAATGACGGCGCGCCACGTTTTAGATTTTTAAATTGTTTCATGACATCTTCCTGAGAAAATGAATAAGCTAAAAGATTGTCCAAAATCTGACGGAGCAGTTCAACATCTTCTTCCATTTGCTCCATTTCTCCTGATGCCATTTGCTCTTGCATTTGTTGGCTCATCTGCTTCATTTTTTTTGACGCGTTCTTTTGTTTTGACTTGGCTTTATCTTTTTGCTGCTTTTGTAATTGATCTTTGGCGTCTTTTAAATCTTTATCGATGCTTTTCTCTTTATCTTCTGATTTAGGCAAATCCATCGGAGATTTTAGTTCTTTATTGTCTTTTTCTAAATCTTTTAAATCTTCCTTTATTTTATCAAATTCCTTATTAATTTCATCTTGTTTCTCAGCATTATTCTCGTCCATTTTATCGGCAAGTTTATCTTGTTTCTCAGCAAGTTTGTTAATTTTATCTGCTATTTGTAGGGCTTTTTTCTCTACATAATAATGCTTAGTCAATTCTACTAATTGCTCTAAACTCTTGGTCTGATTTTTACTAGCTTGTTGGAATTTTTCCATTTTATCAAACAATTCTTCCTTACTAATTTTATCATTCAGTTTTTGAAGTTCATCAAGCAATTTTTTGTTTTTTTCTATCTCATCTTTTGTTTTCTCCAAGCGTTCTTGAAGCAATTCTTTTTTTTCGTCTTTCTTTTCTGATTTGAATTGCTCCAAATTGTTTTTCATTTTTTCAGAGAACTCTTTCATCATTTCATCCTGTTGCTTTTGCCGTTGGATAAAATCATTTACTTTTTGTTGTTCTTTATAATCTAAATTGTCTTTCTCTTTTGCCATTTTTTGCAATTTTTCCATTTCAGAAAGTTGCTTGTCTTGTGCTTTTAAAGATTTTGCCAATGAGTTAATGTTTTCGTTCTGCTGTTGCATCATTTCATCTTGTTTTTCTGTTTCGGTTGCAATTCGGTTGCTAAAAACAGAAGATTTGGTGCTTTTAAAATTATGCAAAGCGTCATTGTCAAAAATCTCAAAATAGTATTCATACGAAACGCCTTCATCTACCGGAAGATTGCTTGGGAAAGAAAACACAAACTGATCGTAAATATCTCTCTTGACAGAAATGGTAGCTTTTTTGGCTTTGTTTGGAGTGTCTTTTTGGTAATACACAATTTGTAGTTTAGATAAGCTGTAATCGTCTGAAACCTGACCTAAAACGAAATTTTTATTAACCTTTAAACTATCTGGAGCATTGTTTACAGTAATGGTTGGAAACTGATCTTTAATTACCGAAATCTGGTAGTTTAGTTTTTCATAGTTCTGAACTTTATTATTGGAAGTTAAAATTTGATAATCTAGATTCTTAAGAATAGTTTTTGACAGCGAAAATATATTTTTGCTTTTAGCGAAAGAGTAGTGCTCATTTTCATTTGCCCAATCAACTTTTTGTGTGGCCAAAGTATTCATTCTCCAGGTAACCATTGTTCCTTCAGGAATAATGGCGTTTCCTGTTCCTTTTATAACTTCTGATTTCTTATTCAGATAATTTGGATAGTTCAACACCATTTCAAAATTGGCAATTGATGGAACTGTAACTACTTTTAATTCATAATCATGAGACGACACATCATTGGCTTCAATATGAAACTCAAGATTTTCTGATGGCTTCGGAATAATAAATTCAAACTCTCCAGCTTTGTTGCTTTCCATAAAATAACTCTCATCGCCAATGAAAATCAATGCATTTTCGGGAACAACTTTACCAACAGTTTTAACTTTTAAAATAAAGTCCCTATTCTGTTCGGTTTGTAAATCCTTATTCAACACTTGAAATTCAAAAGGCGCAGGGGGCAAAAATTGCTGCTTAAAATGGACTACACGATTAAAACTTTGTGAAATTAAATTGCTGTTTCCAGATAAATAGAAAAAAGCAAAAAATAAAATTGGAATTATTGCTAAAGGCAAATACTTCTTATTGTTACCAAAGTTAATGGCATTTCCAAAAGGGATTGGTTGTAATGTATTTGCTTTTTGGTCAATCGAAGCCGCTAAAAGTTCAGATTTGTTTCTATCATAAGAAAGCTGTAAAAAGTTAGTAAGCTTATCTTCTATCTCACTAAAATGATTTCCTATAATCTTTGAAGCTTCCTCGTAATCAATACCTTGTTGGAATTTTGATAACTTAAATAGTGGAAAACAAATAAATCTAAAAAAAAGAAAGAGTTCAACAAGAACAAAAGTGTAAAAAAGTATGGTTCTGGCCATTGGTTTAAGCCAAAGGAAGTATTCTATAAACAAGGTGAATATGAAATACAACAAACCAATTCCGGTAAAGAAAATAATTCCCTTTAGCAATTCATTGGTATAATACTTATTAATAAAACCTTCTAACTTTTTATATATGATCTTTGAATTGTCCAATTTTTATAATTTCTTTTTATAACCGATAAAAGTACAATTTTTAGTGAATACCTAAGCGTTAAAAATTTGCCAAAGAAAAAAAGGTTGAATTCTATAAAATCTTTGCTAATTTTATAACAAAATCTAACTGTTTATGAAATATTTATTAGCGTATTGTGTTCCGTTAATTGCATTTTTTGGTATTTATTATGGTGATTTCTTGTGTTATGCCGCTGTAGTTTTCGCTTTTGGGCTTCTGCCCATTTTAGAATTGCTATTCCCAACAGATGAGAAAAATTATACTGAAACCGAAATTAAAAGAAGACTAAAAAATCGCTTTTTTGACATCCTTTTATATCTAAATATTTTGATTGTCTATGGTCTGATGTTTTTTGTTTTGCAAAAAGTTACAACTACGAAATTATCCTTTACACAAATCATTGGAACCATTTTAAGCTTAGGTGTCGTTTTAGGATCTAACGGAATTAACGTAGCGCATGAATTAGGGCATAGAGAAAAATTATATGAACGAATACTAGGAAAATTGCTTTTGATTCCATCACATTATACTCATTTTTTTATTGAGCACAATCACGGACATCATTTACATGTTTCCACTCACGAAGATCCATCAACGGCAAAATACAATCAATCACTTTATGCATTTTGGATACAAACTGTATGTGGAACCTATACTAAAGCATGGCAAATTCAAAAGAAACTAAATCAAATTGAAAGCCGTTCTTGGTATTCTCTTAAAAATGATATGTTTTGGTTCACGCTAATTCAAATTGGTTATATCGTTTTGATTTACTTTTTTTTCGGTACTATTGGTTTATTAGTGGCTTCATTGGCTGGAATAGTTGGTTTTCTATTATTAGAAACCATAAATTATATTGAGCATTATGGTTTAAAAAGAAATCTTTTACCTTCTGGAAGATATGAAAGGGTAAGTGAAAAACATTCCTGGAATTCGAATCATATTTTAGGAAGAATAATGTTATATGAACTAACGCGTCATAGTGACCATCATTATAAATCACAAAAGAAATATCAAATTCTCGAGTATCATGATGCTTCACCGCAAATGCCATTTGGTTATCCTACCTCTATGATTTTATCTTTAGTTCCCCCACTTTGGTTTGCTGTTATGAATAAAAGAATTCCGGCTGAAATGAAATAAAACATATTCGTGTATTCGTGGCTTTATAAATTTTATCTTTGCACCACACTTCGATAAGCTCGGTGATAATCTGATTAAATTATAATATACAATAAATGTCCAAACCTATTAGAGTTCGTTTTGCTCCAAGTCCCACCGGACCATTACATATTGGAGGTGTTAGAACTGCCTTATTCAACTATTTATTTGCCAAAAAACATAATGGTGTTTTCTATTTGCGAATTGAAGATACCGACCAAAATCGCTTTGTTCCCGGAGCTGAACAATATATTTTTGACGCTTTAGATTGGTTGGGTATCGCGCCAAGTGAAACCGTTGGAAAGAATGAAAAATTCGGACCTTACCGTCAATCAGAAAGAAAAGCGTTATACAAACAATACGCTGACCAATTAATAAATTCAGGTTGGGCTTACTATGCGTTTGATACAGCAGAAGCAATAGACGCACATAGAAAACAACATGAAGAACAAGGAAAAACTTTTATTTACAATTGGCACAATCGTGAAAAATTAGATACTTCTTTAGTCATTTCAAAAGAAGAAACAGAGAAAAGAATTGCGGCTGGAGAAGCTTATGTGGTTCGTTTTAAAACACCTGTTAATGAAACTTTGCATTTGCATGACATCATTCGTGGTGATATTAATTTCGAAACGAATTTATTAGACGATAAAGTTTTATTCAAATCTGACGGAATGCCAACCTATCATTTAGCAAATATTGTGGATGACCATTTAATGGAAACTTCACATGTGATTCGTGGAGAAGAATGGTTGCCATCGATGCCTTTGCATTGTTTATTATACAAAGCATTTGGTTGGGAAGCACCAGAATTCGCTCATTTACCGTTGATTTTAAAACCTATCGGAAACGGAAAATTATCCAAACGAGATGGTGATAAATTAGGATTCCCTGTCTTTCCATTAGAATGGAAGTCCGAAGAAGGCATATCTTCCGGTTACAGAGAAAACGGATTTTTCCCAGAAACGGTAATTAATTTCTTAGCTTTATTGGGATGGAATGATGGAACAGACCAAGAATTATTTTCATTAAATGAATTAATTGAAAAATTTGACTTGAATCGAGTTCATAAAGCTGGGGCTAAATTTGACCCAGAGAAAAACAAATGGTTCAATCATCAATATTTGCAGAAACAAAGTGATGAAAGTCTTGCTGAAAGCTTTGCTCCGATTATAATTAATAAAGTTGGAGATTCCTCCTTCGTCGGAATGACAAAACTGGTGAAGATTGTTTCGCTAATAAAAGAACGCGCGAACTTTATTTCAGAATTCTGGGAACTGAGTAATTTCTTTTTTGAATCGCCAACATCGTATGATGAAAAAGCCACTAAAAACTGGAAAGAAGACACCGGAGATATAATGAAACAATTGATTGCTGTTCTTTCGGCAATTGAAGATTTCACTTCATTAAATATTGAAACGATTGTAAAAGATTGGATGACTGCAACCGAAATTGGCATGGGAAAAGTAATGCAGCCGTTTCGTTTAAGTTTGGTTGGGGCCTTAAAAGGACCACATCTTTTTGACATCGTTGAATTGATTGGCAAAGAAGAAACAATAAGGCGATTGGAGAAAGCAATAGCGACTATATAATAATGACACTTTTCGGGATAGTGTCCTATAATCGTAGTACTATGCGGAGGTGACCCGAAACTCTTTTTTAAAACATAAAAAATGGTCGGAAGAAATTCCGACCATGACTGGCTTAATCGCCTCTTTTTCTATTTTTATACCAATTGATTGCTATTGGAATTAATGCTTTTACTATTGTGCCTGTAAAACCAGAAAATACGTTTTCATAAACATTCCCAATAAAAGAAATTGCTTTTGATGGAACTAAAGCTTCTTTTGTTTTGTTAATACTTAATTCTATTTTTTGATAATGAATCTCTCTTTCGATTTTCAGAATCTCTAAATCGTTTTCTATCTGAGCGTAAGATGAATATTTTTTGGTTTCCATAAATTATTCGTTAAAAAATATTTCTGAGAATTTTTCCAAAATTGGCCCTTCAACAATTTTATCTTTTACTAAAAATAAAAGTAAAGCCAAAACCAAATAAATTCCGGCAACAATTAAAAACCCAAGGGGATAATTGTCTAATGAATTACCTAAGGCTAAAGCTCCTGCAACTGATCCGAAAAGTAAAACAACAAAAAGACAAAAAGCCATCAAGAAAAATTTAAGTGCCAAAGTTGTAGACTTCATAGCAACTTTAAAACCCAAAAGCTTGTAGTAAGCAATACTACTTTCTAAATAAGCTTTAGCATTTTCCTGAATATCTTCAATATTTTCTTTTAATTCCTCAAAAGCCATTATTTCTGAGATTTGGCGCTTTGCTTTTTAAGCTCGGCTAATTTTTCTTCCAAAAAAGATATAGCTTCTTCCGCTTTATAACTTGAATCTGAAAGTAAATTTTCAAACGTGTCTTTTAACTCTTCTTTGGTTTTTGAAAATTTCTCTTTCGTTTCGTCTTTTAAATCATCTAATCCTTCTTTTATTTTTTCTCTGGTTTTCGAACCTTTATCTGGAGCAAATAAAATTCCTAAGCCTACTCCTATTGCAGCACCGGCCAAAAGTGCCAAAATGCTATTTCCGTTTTTAGTTGCCATAACTTTTAAAATTTAATTAATTAAAGTTACTAATTTTTTATGTTTTATAATGTTAAAACATGTTTAAAATAGATATAACTTATTTTAAAGCTAAATAATTAAAGATCTTTAGGCGAATCGTGATTTTGTCTTCCTAATTTTTTTAAATGCAATAAAATTAATTTATGAAAGCCTATTTTGATTGCTAAAAATTATATGTTTTCTAATTAGTATAAATTTAATAAATAATAAGAAAGCCTGTCTCGTTTTATGACGAGACAGGCTTTTTATTGATGAGATCTATTTTAACACGAGCGCAGCGAACTGACGAAGTAAATTATTCTTTACTTTCCACTTTTGCCCAAGTATCTCTTAAGCCAACCGTTTTGTTAAAAACCAATTTTTTAGAAGAAGAATCTTTATCAACGCAATAATATCCTAAACGTTGAAATTGGAATCGCTCTCCATTTTTGGCAGATGCCAAACTTGGTTCCAAATATCCTGTAATTACTTCAAGAGAATTTGGATTGATGTATTCTTTGAAATCAACATCCTTATCGCCATCTGGGTTTTCGTGAGTAAAAAGGCGGTCATAAATACGAACTTCTGCTTCAATCGCATGATTTGTAGAAACCCAATGTATGGTTCCTTTCACTTTTCTTTGACTAGCTTCTGTTCCGCTTCCGCTTCTAGAATCTTCGTCATAAGTACAATGAATTTCTGTGATCTTTCCGGAAACATCTTTAACAATACTTTCACCTTTAATGATATAGGCATTTTTCAAACGAACTTCTGTGCCCAAAGTCAAACGGAAAAACTTTTTATTAGCTTCTTCTTGAAAATCTTCTCTTTCAATATATAATTCTTTTGAAAAAGGAACTTTTCTAAAACCTAAGCTTTCGTCTTCCTGACTGTTTTCTGCATCTAAAATTTCTTCTTTTCCTTGAGGATAATTGGTAATAACCAACTTCACGGGATTTAAAACAGCCATAACTCTTGGAGCTGTTTTATTCAAAATATCTCGCACGCAGAATTCCAAAAGTGAAACATCAATCAGATTCTCTCGTTTTGCAATTCCAATTGTATTTGCAAAATTCCGAATCGCCATTGGTGGATAACCTCTTCTTCTCATTCCGGAAATCGTACTCATTCTGGGATCATCCCAAGAAGTAACATGCTTTTCTTCTACTAATTGCAACAGCTTTCTTTTTGAAACAACTGTATGTGACAAATTTCTACGGGCGAACTCTCTTTGTTTTGGACGTACTTTAGTAGCATCATAAACCTGATCTAAAAACCAGTCATACAATTCACGGTGAGGCAAAAATTCAAGTGTACAAAAGGAATGAGAAATTTGCTCCAAATAATCACTTTCGCCATGCGCCCAATCATACATAGGATAAATACACCAATCGTTACCAGTTCTATGATGATGTGCGTGCAAAATTCTGTACATAATTGGGTCACGCATCAGCATATTGTTGTGTGACATATCTATTTTAGCTCGAAGAATGTGAGTTCCGTTTGGAAATTCTCCATTTTTCATTCGTGCAAACAAATCTAAATTTTCTTCAACAGAACGATTTCTGTGCGGCGAATTTGTTCCAGGTGTTGTTGGCGTTCCTTTTTGAATTGCCATGTCTTCCGAAGATTGACTGTCAACATAAGCTTTTCCGGCTTTAATGAATTCAACAGCCCAATCGTATAATTGCTTGAAATAATCAGAAGCGTAACATTCTTTACTCCATTGAAAACCCAACCATTCTATATCTCTTTTAATAGCGTCAACATATTCTTGCTCCTCTTTTGCAGGATTTGTATCATCAAATCGCAGATTTACTGGTGCATTATAATCGATTCCTAATCCAAAGTTTAAACAAATCGCACTTGCATGTCCAACGTGTAAATAACCGTTTGGTTCAGGCGGAAAACGAAAACGTAATTTGTCGCTGGACAAACCTTTTTTCAAATCTTCTTCTATTATTTGTTCAATGAAATTAAGCGACTTCTCTTCTGTTGACATTATTTTTGTAATTTTAGCAAAGATAAAAAAGTTTACAGTTTTCGGTTTACAGTTTGCAGTTTTATAACAAACTAATTACTGTGACTGAAAACTGCGACTGAAAAATATAAAAATGGGTACTATTAAACTTCAAAATATAAGAACATTTTCTTTTCACGGCTGTTTAGAAGAAGAAGCTAAAATTGGTTCAGATTATCGTGTTGATTTAGAAATTAAAACCGATTTAAGAAAATCTTCTGTTTCTGATGAACTTAATGATACTGTTGATTATGTGCTTTTAAATAAAATAGTAGAAGAAGAAATGGCGATTCGGTCCAAATTATTGGAGCATGTAGCACACCGAATCATAACCAGAGTTTTTAGTGAAATCCCTTCGGTTTCCAGAATTCTTTTAGCGGTATCAAAACTCAATCCGCCTATTGGTGGTGATGTTGAAGCGGTTACTATTGAAATAGAAGAATACCGAAGTTAAATACGATTTACGAATTCTAAAAATTATCAATTATCAATTGTTAATTATCAATTGTTTTATATATTTGCCGTCCAACTGGCATCTTGGCCGAGCGGCTAGGCACCGGTCTGCAAAACCGTCTACTCCGGTTCGAATCCGGAAGATGCCTCTTAAATTAGAACCTCTCATAGTGAGAGGTTTTTTTGTAGTAAATTTTTAGAAAAAATTGATTAAAGATATGTGCAAAACCGTCTACTCCGGTTCGAATCCGGAAGATGCCTCTTAAATTAGAACCTCTCCAAGTGAGAGTTTTTTTTATTTGTCATTGCTTCGCCAGTTTGAGCAAAGCTCTCGTGTCTGACGAAGCAAAAATCTAAACCTTTATTGATTAGATTTCTCCCTCTGGTTGAAATGACACTATTGAGGTGATTTTTACTTTTTATTCTCTAATTCTTCAAAAGCTTTATTGACGATTTTTTGTTCTTTTGGAAACCACCCTTGAGATAAAAGAAATATACCTGAAACAATCAAAACAATACTGATAATCTTCTTAACTAAAAGAATGTTTTTTGGGTTTAACTTGCTTCTTAATTGTTTGGCTAATAGTATTTTAAAAATATCTGTAACAAAATAGGTTACAATTAATGTAGAGAAAAAGGTTAACATTCTGGACGTTTTTAATTCCAGTTGTGGTCCGATGGTTATTAAGATTGCTAACCAAAAACCGAGTACGCCAATGTTGATGAAATTGAGAAAAAATCCTTTAACAAACAAAGAAACATAATTGGTTTTAGCTAACTCTTTTGGGTCTATTTCGTCAATCTTAATTTTTCTTGCTTCTTTTCTGTTATTTATAAAAGAAATAATGCCATAAGTCAACATTACTAATCCTCCAAAAATAAATAAAGCAGGATCGTCTTTTATAGTTTGAATTAATCTATAACTACTAAAAAAGGCAATTGTAATAAAAACAATATCGGCTAAAACAACACCTAAATCAAAAAATAATGCCGCTCTAAATCCTTTGACAACACTAGTTTCTAGTAAGACAAAGAATACTGGCCCAATCATAAAACTCAAAAAGAAACCAAGTGGTATGGCAGATAAAATATCTTGAAGTAAAATCATTGTTACAATTTTGACACTGCAATTTAAAATTTAAAATTTAAAACGTAAAATAAATCTACTTTGCTTGTTTAATTGTTCCGCCGGCTATAACCTTTTTGTTGATTTGTTTTGGCTTACCAAAAATAGTAATATCGCCACCAGCCCTAACTTTAGCATCAACACTATTTTTTGCAAAAATAGCTGCTTCACCACCAGCATTGCAAGAAACTGTAGTTATTTTTGACTCTAATTTTTCCGCTTCATAAATTCCACCTGAATTAACTAAAACATCTTGAATATCAGCGTTTCCTTCTAATTCAACTTTTGACCCATTTGCTGTTCTTACATTCAATTTTTCGACATCTAAAATCAATTTTATTTCTGAACCTTCTTTGGCAATAACATCAAATACAACAGAACTAATTTTATCGCCGCAAGCAATTCTGGAACCTTCATTAGCTTCTACTGCGGTTAAGTTATTATAATAAACCGTAACGGAAATATTGTCACCATCCAATAACTTAGTCAACGGCATTCTGATTTTTAATTCGCCATTTTTATTGACAAATTCTACTTCATCAGCTCCTTTTCCATCTAGTTGCACTTTGTTTTCGTCACTTGGAATAAGGAAAACATCAATACGGTCAAAGGAAGTTACTTTGTTAAAATCGCCTACATTTTTTTCGTTTTGACCAAAAGCCATCGAACTGACTATTAATAAACTATAAATTATTTTTTTCATAATATCATACTTACTATTATAAACTAAATGCCGAATGTCCAGTGGACATTCTCCTCTTAATATCAAACATTTCTTCTAATAAAATGAAAATCCAATTGTTTCTTAACCAAATCGGCATTTTTTACTTTTACATAAACTTCATCTCCAAGTTGCAAAATACTCTGTGTTGCCTGACCTACCAAGGCATATTGTTTTTCGTCAAAAGTGTAATAATCTTCTTTTATTTCACGAATTCGAACCATTCCTTCGCATTTGTTTTCGATGATTTCTACATAAATTCCCCATTCTGTAACTCCGGAAATAACCCCAAGAAACTCCTGATCTTTATGATCTTGCATGTATTTTACCTGCATGTATTTCACAGAATCTCTTTCTGCTTGTGCTGCTAAACCTTCCATATCACTGGAATGAGCGCATTTTTCTTCATAATCATCCTGATTTACACTTTTTCCTCCATCTAAATAATATTGCAATAATCGGTGTGCCATCACATCAGGATAACGTCGAATTGGCGAAGTAAAATGACTATAATAATCAAAAGCTAAACCGTAATGACCAATGTTTTCTGTCGAATATTTGGCTTTACTCATACTTCGAATTGTCAAAGTATCAACTAAATTCTGCTCTTTTTTTCCATTAACATCATTCAATAATTTATTCAACGATTTAGAAATATCTTGTTTTGATTTCATGTTTATCGCATAACCAAACTTAGAAATCACCGTTTGCAGGTTGATTAGTTTATCTTCATTTGGCTCATCGTGAATTCGATACACAAACGTTTTCTTTTGTTTTCCAATAAATTCAGCCACTTTTTTATTGGCCAACAACATAAATTCTTCAATCAAATGATTAGCATCTTTAGATATTTTAAAGAAAACTCCAACCGGTTCTGATTCTTGATTTAAATTAAATTTTACTTCCACTTTATCAAAAGAAATTGCTCCGTCTGCCATTCTTTTTCTTCTAAGAATTTTAGCTAATTCATCTTGTTTTAAAGTTGCTGCGACAATTTCTTTTGAAACTTTATATTCTTTTCCAGTCAATGAAATGTCAGCGGGAATTATATCTGATTTCGTTTCAATTATACTTTGTGCTTCTTCATACGAAAAACGTTGATCAGAAAAAATAATAGTTCTACCAAACCAGGAATCTAAAACTTCTGCTTTAGCATTCAATTGAAATATGGCTGAAAATGTATATTTTTCTTCATGTGGACGAAGAGAACAAGCATAATTTGACAACACTTCAGGTAACATCGGCACAACTCTATCAACCAAATAAACAGAAGTAGCTCTTCTGTAAGCTTCGTCATCCAGTATTGTTCCTTCTTTTAAATAATGCGATACATCAGCAATATGGACACCTATTTCATAATTTCCGTTTTCTAAAACTTGGAAAGATAAGGCATCATCAAAATCTTTAGCATCTTTTGGATCAATAGTAAACGTAAGTACTTTTCGCATATCACGACGTTTATCTATTTCTACTTGAGTTATAGAAGTATCTAATTTATTAGCATAAGCTTCTACTTCAATTGGAAAATCATAAGGTAAACCATATTCCGCTAAAATGGCATGAATTTCCGTGTTGTGTTCTCCGGGTTTTCCAAGCACTTTAATCACAGAACCAAAAGGTGAATCTGCTTTTGCAGGCCAATCTTCGAGTTTTACTAAAACTACATCTCCATGTTCTGCTTCAGCTAATTTATTTTTTGGGATGAAAATATCGGTATACATTTTAGCATTCGCTGTTGTTACGAATCCGAAATTCTTTTGAATATCAACTACTCCAACAAATTCAGTTTTACATCTTTCTATTATCTCTAATACCTCTGCTTCTGGTTTTCTTGAACTTCTTCTATCGTAAACATAGGCTTTTACAGTATCGCCATCCAATGCGTGATTCAAATTTACAAACGGAACAAAAACATCATTTTCTAATTCGTCGCAGACAAAATAAGCTGTCTTTCTGGAAGTCATGTCAATCGTTCCTTCATAATATTTTTGACTACTGGCTTTAACTAAATACTTACCCGGTTCTGATTCGATAATCAGTTTTTGAGCTGCTAAAATTTTTAAATCTTTGATTATTTCGTTTCTGCTTTTAGTATCATCTAATTCTAAAATTGCAGCTATTTGTTTGTAATTAAAAGGTTTATTAGCGTTTTTTGATAGTATTTTAAATATCTTTTCGGAAAATGTTTTTTCATTTTTCCTGAATTTTTTGTGTTTTTTACTCATTGTATCTTTTCTATTAATGTTGAAAATTACGAAGAAGTATTAAGATATCAGAATTAACTAATAAGATTTATCTAAAAAATAACTTTTAGCTTTTGTAAAATATTGTTATCAACACTTATTAAAAACAACAATAAAAAAAATTAAATAAATTTAAATTTATGATGGTTATTATAGCATGTTGATTTATACAATAACTTTGTTTTTAAAAATCTGATTTTGTAGTTATTCTTTTTTATATCAATTTATCAACACCGTTTTTAGAAATTAATTAGCTCATTTTAAACTCTTTTTAAAACTTAATTAACAGTTGTTGACAACTAAAAAAGATACTTTTTGTAAATAACTTTGATTCGTCTTTTTGGTTGAAAAAGCATGTTTTTGTATTGATAACTTTTCTAAAAATTCTACAAACTAAATTTGTTTTTTTAATATAGATTTTTGATTACAAATTTTAAGTACACAACCAATAAAAACTTCTAAAATTCTATTCAAAGTTGTTAACAATTTATGTTAATTTAAGGTTAACTGATTATCAACGAATTGCGTTTTATAATTAACAATACAACATTTTAACATTTTTATAGAATATATTCTAATGATTTTTAAATAGTTATATAAATTATGTAAAACGGTAAAATCTTTATGTTTTAAAAATCAAACACTTAGAATAAACTAAAAATAAAAGCAATACTTTCCGTAAATTTGTCATACTAACTACATACACAACACCATGAAAATATCAATTGGAAATGATCACGCTGGACCCGATTATAAGAAAGCGATAGTTGCTTTTTTAGAACAAAAGGGACATGAAATAGTCAACCACGGAACCGATACTTTTGATAGTGTTGATTATCCCGATTTTGGACATCCTGTAGCGATAGACGTAGCAATAGGGAAAGCCGATTTTGGTGTCGTAATTTGTGGTTCTGGAAACGGAATTAATATGACGGTGAACAAACATCAAGGGATTCGTTCCGCTTTATGTTGGGATAAAGAAATTGCCTCTTTAGCTAGACAGCACAACGATGCTAACATAATCAGCATTCCAGCACGATTTACATCAATTCAACAAGCGGTTGAAATGGTTGATACTTTTTTAAACACAAATTTTGAAGGCGGACGACACGCCAATAGAGTGAATAAAATAGCTTGTCAATAAAATGGGAGATAACCACGTTCACATTCACAAACACGAAGTAAAAGGAAATAACTTAATTCTTTCTATCCTTTTAAATTTACTAATTACTATTGCCCAAGTTATTGGCGGAATTATTTCAGGAAGTTTGGCCTTGATTTCGGATGCACTTCATAATTTTTCTGATGTACTTTCGTTGGTTTTTAGTTTAGTAGCTCATAAATTATCAAGAAGGAAAGCATCGTTAAACAATACTTTTGGTTACAAGCGCGCAGAGCTCATAGCTGCTTTTATAAATGCTATCACATTAATTATTGTCGCATTTTTTTTAATTTATGAAGCTTCTTCAAGGCTCTTTCATCCTGAACCTATTAAATCTGGGCTAGTTATTTGGTTAGCTCTTTTAGGAATAGTTGTAAACGGAGGTTCCGTTTTGTTACTTAAAAAAGATTCAGAACATAATCTCAATATGAAATCGGCTTATTTGCATTTATTGACTGATATGATGGCATCTGTGGCTGTTTTGGTTGGCGGATTGCTGATGAAATTTTATGGATGGTTTTGGGTTGATAGCGTAATGACTTTGTTGATTGCGTCATACCTTATTTATGTAAGTTATGATTTGATTAAGTCGGCAACAAAAATGCTGATGCTATTCACGCCAGATTATATTAATATTAAAGAAATAGTTCGCGAAGTCCATAAGATAAAAGGCGTCAACAAACTCCACCACATTCACATTTGGCATTTAAATGATGAAGAACTACATCTTGAAGCACATCTCGATTGTTCAGAAGATATAAAAATGAGCGAATTTAATATCTTGTTAGAGAAAATAGAAACCGTTTTATATAAAGAATTCAAAATAAATCATATCAATATCCAACCAGAATTTAAAAAGGAAGATCCAAAAGATTTCATTGTTCAAGACTAATTTATGACTAAGGTTGACATACAAAGTATTCAAAAATTATTTCAAAAAAGGTTACTAGATTCCCATAAAGGAAGTCATGGATATGGAGTTTATATTCATGTTCTTGCAGCAGATATTACCTTAGAAACGTAAACAGAAGAAAGTATGTTGATAACCGATGTTATTGATAATTTAGTGATGGTTTTTAAAAAAATTAAGTAAAAATCTTTGCGAACTTTGCGCTACACTTTGCATCTTTGCGGTTAAAAGAAATTCACCTAATGACCAACTTACAATTCATTCAAAGCCAAGTAAACACGGTTCCAAAAAATATAGAAGCAACTCTAAAATTACTTTCCGAAGACTGCACCATTCCTTTTATTTCGCGTTACCGAAAAGACCAAACTGGGAATTTGGATGAAGTTGTTATTGAAACCATCGCTAAACTTTCCAAACAGTATGATGAAATCGTAAAACGAAAAGAATCGATTATAAAAACCATTGAGGAACAAGGTCAGCTTTCGCCAGAATTAGCCAAAAAAATCAATGAAAATTTCGATTTACAGGAAATAGAAGATTTGTATTTGCCTTATAAAAAGAAGAAAAAAACCAGAGCCGATATTGCCAGAGAAAACGGTTTAGAACCTTTGGCGAAAATAATTTTCTCACAAGGAAAAGACGACATCGATTTTATTTCCACACAATATATCAACGACAAAGTAAAAAACGAAGACGAAGCTTTGAAAGGCGCAAGAGATATTATTGCCGAATGGATTAATGAGAACATTTTTATTCGAAAAAATCTTCGTCGACTATTTCAACGAAAAGCAATAGTTGAAACCAAAGTTGTAAAGAAAAAAGAAACTGAAGTTGATGCTCAGAAATTCAAACAATATTTCGATTGGGCAGAACCTATTTCAAAAATACCTTCACATCGTTTATTAGCAATGTTGCGCGCAGAAACAGAAGGTTTTGTAAAACTAAATATAGATATCGAAAACCAAGAAGCTATTGATTTCATCGAAAACGAAATCATCAAAGCCAACAATGACACTACCGAACACATCGAATTAGCCATAAAAGACAGTTATAAACGATTACTCGAACCGGCAATTTCAAACGAAACATTGCAAGATGCCAAAGCAAAAGCCGACATCAAAGCGATTGATGTTTTCGCAGGGAATTTGAGTCAGCTTTTATTGGCACCGCCTTTGGGCGAAAAACGTATTTTAGCAATTGACCCAGGATTTAGAAGCGGTTGTAAAATTGTTTGTCTGGATGAAAAAGGCGATTTGTTATACAACGAAACCATTTATCCGCATCAGCCACAAAATGAGAGCGCTATGGCTATGAAGAAAATCCGGTCAATGGTGAATGCCTATAACATCGAAGCAATCTCAATCGGAAACGGAACGGCAAGTCGTGAAACCGAATTTTTTATAAAGAAAATAGCATTTGATAAGTCAATCCAGGTTTTTGTGGTTTCAGAAGCTGGCGCATCGGTTTATTCGGCAAGTAAAATTGCGCGCGAAGAATTTCCGAGTTTTGATGTAACTGTTCGAGGCTCGGTTTCTATTGGAAGACGATTAGCTGACCCATTAGCTGAATTGGTGAAAATTGACCCAAAATCAATAGGAGTTGGCCAGTACCAACATGATGTTGATCAAACAAAACTTAAAGAAGAGTTAGATACCGTTGTGGTGCGTTGCGTGAATTCTGTCGGAATAAATATTAACACCGCCAGTAAATCACTTTTGAGTTATGTTTCGGGAATTGGTGAAAAAATGGCTGAAAACATTGTGGCGTATCGTTCCGAAAACGGACCATTTGAATACCGTAAAGAACTCAAAAAAGTACCACGATTGGGCGATAAAGCGTATCAACAGGCAGCAGCATTTATCAGAATCAAAGACGGAAAAAATCCGTTAGATAACTCAGCAGTACATCCTGAAGCGTATCCAATAGTTGAAAAAATGGCGGCGGCTTTGGGTTTAAAAACCAATGAGTTGATTGCCAACAAAGAAAAGATTGCCCAAATAAAATTAGAAAATTTCATTACTCCTGAAATTGGAATTCTGGGATTAAAAGATATTGTAAAAGAATTAGAAAAGCCTGGACTTGACCCAAGAAAAGCAGCAAAAGTTTTCGAATTCGATCCAACAGTTACCACGATAAAAAACGTAAGAACAGGAATGATTTTACCTGGAATTGTCAATAACATTACGGCATTCGGCTGTTTTGTAGACATTGGAATTAAAGAAAGCGGATTGGTTCATATTTCCCAACTTAAAGCCGGTTTTGTTTCAGATGTAAATGATGTGGTGAAGCTTCATCAACACGTTCAGGTGAAAGTGGTTGAAGTTGATGAAGAACGAAAGCGAATTCAGTTGACGATGATTTTATAAAAACAAATCCCAAACGAGATAAAGAATTTTGGATTTACTTTTTCAAAATCCAAGAGCTCATTTTATCTAAAACTTGAGGAGCAATGGTTTGTTCAATTTGAGCATATTCCTCTATAGAACCTGTTTTTGCTTCTTGAAAAAGATGATTCAGATTAGGAAATTCTAAAGTTTCAAAATGTTTGTTTTTGGCTTTTCCCAAAGAAGCTTTAATACCCGCCAGATTTTCTTTTGGAATTACTTGTAAATCTTTTGAGCCATTAATTGCTAATATGGGTATTTTCAGTTTGCTCCAGTAAACATCCGGATTGATTTTCATGAAATAAGTAAACCAGGGAATGCTTATTTTTTTACTTTCCTCTTCGGCTATCTTTTCAATTTCATCCTCTGAAGGTTGTTGTTCTTTTGGTAATATTTGCATTTGTGAAATAACTATTTTTTTGACTTCTCCGTTTAAATCATTTCCGTTATAATTCTTAACAAAACTATAGATTTTGCGGTTGGCGGCTTCGTTCGATTTTAATTCTTCGTCCGTTGCTCCTGAAGCTTTTGCAATTGCATTAGACTGTAGTAGTAAAAGTTCATCAGTTGGAATACCGGGACCTGCCATTGAGACGATGAATTTTACTTTCTTATTTTGTGAAGCCACCATTGGAGCAATGATTCCGCCCTCACTATGACCAATTAAGCCAATATTGACATACCCTTTTTGAGCTAAAAATTCAACTGCAGCATTGGTATCGCCAGCAAAATTTTCAGTTGTCATTGTCAAACTTGCACCATTTGAATCGCCAGTGCCCCTGTCATCAACACGTAAAACACCAATTCCTTTTTTAGCAAAATCATCTGCAATTACCCAAAATTCTTTGTGTCCAAAGATTTCAGAATTACGATTTTGTTGTCCTGAGCCAGATATTAAAACCACCACAGGAAAATCCTTTTTGTCAGATGGGGCAGTTAAGGTTCCGGCCAAAGTATTTTTATCTTTAGAGTTGGCAAAGGTCACATCTTCTATATTATAGTTAAATGGTGGCTGAGGTGTTTGAGGACGTTTTAAAATAGATTCTCCCTCTTTTTTTCGTGAAAGGATTAATGGTATTGACGCGCCGCCTTGAGAAAAAGTTCCATTTATTTTTTCGTATTCAAATTTTCCTTTATAACTGATTCCAAATTTTTTAGCATCAATACGCAATTCATTGTCAATAAATGAAGTGTTATCTGTTGGTAAATCTTTTGCGCCTTGCATTGGGCTGTCCATTGTAGTAATCAAATCAGCACCATTTTGTTTGATAGTAAAGACCAGAGGAATCTTCGTTCCCGAAACTGTTAACTCTCCGGCCCATGAACCAATAATTTCTTGGCTAAATAAGTTTGAAAAACAGAAAAAAAAGGCAATGATAAGGAAAGTTCTTTTCATGATATTTAAAGCAATATAAAAGAGTTTATAAAAAAACCCAAACACCATAACTGGAATTTGGGTTTTGTATTTTAGTAAAAAAAATTATTTTTTCTCCTCTTCTTCTTTTTTAGAATTTGCTGGTTGCTCTTCTCCTTTTGATGCTTTCTTGAATTCATTTATTCCCGAGCCCAATCCTTTCATTAATTCCGGAATTTTTTTACCTCCAAAAAGTAATAAAACAACAACTAGAATAACTAATATTTCAGGCATTCCTAATCTTCCCATGATATATAATTTTATGCTTTCGCAGATTTTATTTTTTAATAACTTCGACAAATGTAAAAAGAAAATAACATTCTTTTGAATTTCCCTATAATAAATATACGTTAAACATCGTTTACAGTAAAAACGCAAAGCCAACTTATTTTCTATATTTGTAAATCATTCAAACAACCATGTCCGAAAAACGGCTCAAACGAAAAATAATCAAGAAAAAACTATTCGCCAAAAACCGTTTGGTTATTTTGAATGAAGACACTTTTGAAGAAATTTTTTCGCTTAGATTAACCTTGATGAATGTTTTTGTGGTAGCCACAATTGGAGCATTTTTAATTATTTTCGTCACCACTTATATCATTGCTTTTACACCGTTACGCGAATATATACCAGGATATGCATCAACACAATTAAAGAAAGACGCCACCGAGTTGGCACTAAAATCAGACTCATTAAACCATGCGTTGAAAAAAAACGAAGCCTATATCCAATCTATTAAAAAGGTTTTAACGGGCGATTTAGAATATGCAAAATTCAATAAAGATTCTATTTTAGCATCAGTTTCGGAGCCTGTTTCAGAAGAAGAGTTAAAACCCACAAAATCCGATTTAAAGTTTAGAGAAGCAGTTGATAGAGAAGATAAATACAATCTGTTTGAAGAGGCAAAACCAAAAGTTAGCACTGTTTTATTTCCACCAGTGAAAGGAATAATAACCGAAAAATTCAATCCGAGAGACAAACATTATGCGGTGGATATCGCTTTAGCAAAAAACACTCCCATAAAATCCATTTTAAGTGGAAGAGTCATCTTCGCCGATTGGACACCAAACACTGGAAATGTCGTAATCATAAGACACAACAGCGGATTTATATCAATTTATAAACACGCGGCTTCAGTAACTGTTTCTCAAGGCGATATAGTCAGAACTGGAGAAGTTATTGCTTTGGCAGGTTCTACCGGTCAAGAATCAACAGGAGTACATTTACATTTTGAATTATGGAAAGATGGTTATCCTATCGACCCAAGTATTTTTATTGAATTTGAATAGCATGTCTATTAAATCGATCGCTGCCAAAATATTTGCCAAAATAATTTACAGAAAAACTCAAAAATGGGTTCAAAATCCTATTGAAACGCAACAGAAAGTCTTTCAAAATCTTATCGCTTCCGCAGATGTTACTCAGTTTGGGAAAGACCATAATTTTTCTAAAATCAAATCCTTTGAAGACTTTGCCAAGCAAGTTCCCATTCGAGATTATGAAGAATTACGACCTTATGTTGACCGAGCTGTAAAAGGCGAAGAAGATATTCTTTGGAAAGGCAAACCTATCTATTTTGCTAAAACTTCAGGCACTACTTCAGGCGCTAAATATATTCCGTTAACCAAAGAATCAATGCCATTTCATATCGAAGCGGCAAGAAATGCTATTCTAAATTACATTCATGAAACCGGAAAAACAGCTTTTGTTGATGGCAAAATGATTTTCCTGCAGGGAAGTCCAATTTTGGAAGAAAAAAACGACTCGAGCGATAGCGAACAGGCGAAGCAAATAAAACTTGGAAGACTTTCCGGGATTGTAGCTCATTTTGTTCCTAACTATTTGCAAAAAAACCGAATGCCAAGTTGGGAGACCAATTGCATCGAAGATTGGGAAACCAAAGTGGATGCAATAGTTGAAGAAACGTTCAACGAAAACATGACGGTGATTTCAGGAATTCCGTCATGGGTTCAGATGTACTTTGAGAAATTAGAACAAAAAGGGAACAAGTCAGTTGGAGAAATTTTCAAAAACTTCAACCTGTTTATTTATGGCGGTGTCAATTATGAACCGTATCGCGCTAAATTCGAAAATCTTATCGGAAGAAAAGTTGACTCAATTGAATTGTTTCCAGCATCGGAGGGATTTTTTGCTTATCAAGATTCTCAAAAAGACAAGGGGATGTTATTGCTTTTGAACTCGGGAATTTTCTATGAGTTTGTAAAATCGGAAGAATTTTTTACTGAAAATCCAAAGCGTTATACTATTGGCGAAGTCGAATTGCATGTCAATTATGTTCTGATTATTTCTACTAATGCAGGACTTTGGGCTTACAATATTGGCGACACCGTTCAGTTTACGAGCTTGAAACCCTATCGTGTGATTGTTTCAGGCCGAATCAAACATTATATTTCTGCTTTTGGTGAGCACGTTATTGGCAAAGAAGTCGAATGCGCTTTGAAAGAAGCAATGGAAAATTCCAACATTCGTGTAAATGAGTTTACCGTGGCGCCTCAAATTGCTCCAACTTCAGGATTACCTTATCATGAATGGTTTATTGAGTTTGAAAATGAACCCGAAAATCTTTCAGCATTTGCTTTGAAAATCGATAACGAAATGCGCAAACAAAATAGCTATTACGATGATTTAATTGTTGGGAAAGTTTTAAAAACATTGATCATTTCAAAAGTTTCAAAAAATGGCTTCCAGGAATACATGAAATCAATTGGCAAATTAGGTGGGCAAAATAAAATTCCGAGGTTGAGTAACGATAGAAAAATTGCAGATTTGTTAAAGAGAGAATAGAAAATAGATGAAAGAAAATAGACTGTTAGTATTATTGCTTTTAATTTCTGTTAACGTTATGGCACAGGTCAAAGGAATTGTAGTTGATGAATCCGGGAAGCCCATTCCGTATGTGAATATTTGGGTAGAAAATGAAAACAACAGCACAACTTCAGAAGAAAATGGTGAGTTTAGCATTAACTGTTTACTAAACAAAAACCTAATTTTTTCAGCTTTGGGCTATGAAAAGAAAACAGTTAAAGCAGCAGATGCTGAAAAGGCAGTTTTGAAGGTAAATGCGTTTGAATTAAAAGAAGTTGTTATTGCTAAAAGATTTGAAACTCGAGAAATTGAAATCGGGAAAGTTAAAAACGAAACCTATCAGGCTTTTGAAAACGGTCCACGAATTGACGCTAAATTTTTCCCATATGACCCAAAATACAAAAAGACCAAATACATAAAGCAAGTCGCGATAATCACCGATAGCCAATTGGAAAGCTGTTGTTTTAAAATTCATTTTTACGGTGTTAATCCAGATGGTTCACCGGGCGAAGAACTACTGAAGAAAGACTATTTGGTTTCGGTAAGGAAAGGAGTCAAGAAGGGCTATTTCAATGTTGTGGATTTCAATTTAAGAATCCCCAAGTCTGGATTATTCGTAGGCTTTGAGAAGCTGATCATCGAAAAAAACAAATTGGAAAAGGAAGTTGTCGATTCAAATACCAAAGCAACTGCAATTCAGAAAATGTATTTCCCTTATGTACTTTATAATTATGTTGAAAGGGATTTCATCTACACCTTTTCAGGTGGAAAATGGAACAAACAAACCAAAAAGGATATTGCAAATCCCTCGGATAAAATGAGGGTGTACGAACCGGCAATAAACCTAATTC
>CANJWG010000004.1 GCA_947478365.1 Flavobacteriaceae bacterium
TCATTATCGGCATAAGCCAATTTTATGGCTTCCTGCGTTTTGCCTTCGACCTGAATTTTTTGCAAACCACCAAACTTTCCAATACCATGATCAATATGAGTTACATAATCTCCAACAGACAATGAATTTAGTTCTTTCAGCGTTAGTGTTTGCTTTTTGGAATAGCCATTTTTGATGTTGAATTTATGATATCTTTCAAAAATTTGATGGTCAGTATAGCATGCAATTTGATTTTCTTCGTCAATGAAACCTTGATATATAGAGGCAACAATCGTTTGATATTGTTTACGAACATTCTCATGATTGGCTTCGTCTAAGCTTTCAAAAATATCATGAAAACGATTCGCTTGTCCTTCATTGGAACAGAAAAGATAATTGGTATAGCCATTAAAATGGTTGTCGCTCAAATTATTTAGTAACAAATCAAATTGTTTGTTAAATGAAGGTTGAGGTTGTATATGATACTCGAAAGTTTTAGTGGTTTTGAAAAAAGGGTTATTTGATAATTCGATGATAGAAAAATCCAATGCCTTACGCAAAAATCCTTTTTGATTTAAGAATAAATGTTCCGGAGAAGCATGTTTGACATCTTTGGAAAGTTTATCAAAGGTTTCTATCGCTTTGGCAAAAAGGGTATCAAGTTGTGAAGTTAAAAACTCGCTATTTTCAATACATAAAACCGTTTTATCACTTATATAATGCAGGAAACTTTCACGGTTTTCTTTGATGAATTTGTTCTCTAAATTAGGAATAATGGTAATCTTGTTTTGTTTTTCTAATGATAGTTGAGTTTCTACATCAAAAGTTCTGATGCTATCTACTTCATTACCAAAAAACTCGATACGATATGGATTATTATTTGAAAAAGAGAACACGTCTAAAATTCCACCACGAACAGAAAACTCACCGGGTTCAGTAATAAAATCAACCCGTTTGAATTCGTATTCAAACAACACTTCGTTGATAAAATCGATGGTAACTGTTTCGCCAACTGAAATTTTCAAAGTGTTTTTTTCGAGTTCTTTTCGGGTAACTACTTTTTCAAAAAGCGCTTCAGGATACGTAACAATTACAGCTGGTTTTTTACGTGAATTGATTCGGTTTAATACTTCAGAACGCAACAATACGTTGGCATTATCAGTTTCTTCAATTTGGTAGGGGCGGCGATAGGAATTTGGATAAAAGAGGACGTCATTGCTGCCAATCATTTGTTCCAAATCATTTAAATAATAGGCGGCTTCTTCTTTCTCATTAAAAATTAACAAAAAAGGTTTTTCACTTTGATTAAAAATGGCTTGAAAGACAAACGAGAAAGACGAACCCAAAAGACCTTTTAACTGTATTTTGGTTAAAGGATTTTCGAGTATAACGGCTATCTGTTTAACTTTAGGAGAATGGAGATAGTTATTGTATAACGATGATTGACCCAAAACTTATTTGTGAGGTTTTAATTTTGGATCATGAACCATTGGAATAGCTCTTGTCGTATCAAGCATTTTCAGCATATCACTTTCGCCTTCTTCTGTTTTAATTTCACTTTTATGTTTGATTTCGTCCAATTGCCATTGCATCGACACTACTTCGGCATTAATTTCTTGCAGTAATTTTATAATTTTTTTGTCCGGAATTTGATTTAAGTGAATATACAGATTTACAGAATTCACTTTAGTAGTTAGAACGGCGATTCTACTTTTTATTTCAGGCAAATTAAATTCAATAGGGATATTGTTATTTAAGTCAACTGCTCTTTTAGAAAGTGATTTGGCTTTTTGCTGAAAAGCACCGATACTGCTTTTTGGCTTTTGTCCCAACTCATTTAGAAATACACGCCATTCTGCCCAATAGGATGTCAAATCATTTGAAGTTTTATTTATGGGGTGTGAATTTAAGTTCCAACCCATATTGATACTGGTAAATATGGCATCTCTTTTCTGCGTTTCTTTTTCCTGCTCCATGGCACGGACTTTAGTGTCTTCTTGGCAGGAGGAAAGAAAAACCAGTAAGAATAATAATGATGAAAAATATAATTTCATGAAATGATATTAAGAGACAAAGGTACAAAGTTAAGAGGAAATGTAATTAAAGAGATTATAAAAATTCTTATAAAGAAATCTGCTTTTTGGAAGAAATTATTTTTCTTAAAACGGTATCTTTGTGCCACACTCGAGCCGCAGGTAAATTGATGGAACGCGGTGGAATAAAACGAATATACTACATGAGTACAAAAATCCTAATCATTGGCGCTTGTGGGCAAATAGGAACCGAGCTTACCCAAAAATTAAGAAGCATATATGGCAACGATAATGTTATTGCTTCCGATATCAGAAAACTAAACAACGACATCGTTAACAATGGTATTTTTGAAGTGGTTAATGCTTTAGACTACAATCAGATAGAGCATTTAATTGAACAATATCAAATCACAGATGTTTATCTGATGGCGGCTTTACTTTCGGCTACAGCTGAAAAAAATCCTGCTTTTGCATGGGATTTGAATATGAATTCACTTTTTCATGTTTTGAATTTGGCAAAAGCCAAAAAGATTAAAAAGATATTTTGGCCATCGAGTATAGCGGTTTTTGGACCAACAACACCAAGATTTAATACACCACAATATACCATTATGGAACCAACAACCGTATACGGAATTAGCAAACAAACTGGTGAAAGATGGTGTGAATATTACCATCATATTTATGGGGTTGATGTGCGAAGTATTCGATATCCGGGCTTGATAAGTTGGTCGACAGAGCCTGGTGGAGGAACGACAGATTATGCCGTTGATATTTATCATAAAGCTTTGAAAAATGGAAAATATGAATGTTTTCTTTCGGAACAAACGGCTTTACCAATGATGTATATGGATGATGCGATTAGAGCTACAATAGAAATCATGCAGGCATCAAGTGAGCAAATTAAAATTCGTTCTTCCTATAATTTGTCAGGGATAAGTTTTACTCCAGCTGAAATTGCCGCTGAGATTAAGAAGCATATTCCACAATTTACGATTTCCTACAAGCCGGATTTTCGTCAGAAGATTGCCGATAGTTGGCCTGCTTCAATTGATGATAATTGTGCTAGAGTAGACTGGAATTGGAAGCACGAATATGATTTAGCTACTATGACGGAAGAAATGTTAGCTCATTTAAAATAAACTATTTCCCCTCTTTCAAAACAGAAATTAAAGCATCTTCGATAGGAGTTTTTATTTTTATGACTTCATCAGTATTGTCATTTGGAATACTCATAGACAAGACATAGTGCTTTATTTTCCATTGGTTGTTTACAAATACAAGAACTCCTGAGCCCCGACATATTTTCATTTGGGTATCAAGTAATTCATCAAACCAAGCAGTTTTTTTATCCTCACTAAAGAAAACATGCCTTTCTAAAGCAGTAAAGCCCCATGCTTTCCCTTTGTCAAAATAAGGTTTGGCATATGCCTGAAAAGCAGGTTTACTCCAATATTCAGTTGCATCGGTTCCAATAAAAACAGCATCTTCTGTTAAAGCATCAAAATAGGTTTTGAAGTTAGCTTCAGCAGCTGCTTTATGCCAGCCATTAAGAATCATGTTGATTTGCGTCTTGAGGTTTTCTTGTGCAGTAACATTAGTAACCAAAAATGGGAATAGTATAAAAAAAAGTATTTTTTTCATAAAGATTGTTTTCTCGGGCTTGTTTATCCTTGTATTTCGAAACTTGAAGTAAATATAGTATTTCCGAATGGCATACTATACTATTAGTTTTTGTATTTTTATAAATTAAATAAAAAAGGGTTGATGAAAAGCGTACGGGTTTATGGACTTTTGCTAATAATTTTTGTAGCAAGTACTTCTTTAACTAGTTGGTATTTTGTTAACAAAGAGAATAAAGAAATTACCACTCTCAAAAATAAGAAGGTAACTTTTTCCATGACTTTTGATAGTACATCGGTAGAAATTTTTTATGCAAAATATCCCAAAATGATTTTGTATAAAAAACAAGTGGTTTCTCTGTATCAAAAAAACAATTATAATTTTATTTGGTATGATAAAAAAGGAAGAAAAGAATCTGCTGAAGTAATCTATAATAAAATAAATAATCTTTTTGAAGACGGAGTAATTAGCAAAGTACCTTATAAAGAAACGCTCGACGCATTGTTTGAAAAGACTTCAGCAAAGCCCGATATAGATGTAGAGTTGTTTTTATCCAACTATTATTTTTACTATACAAATAAAGTATTACAAGGAATAGACTACACTAAATCCAATGAATTAGAATGGTATCTGCCAAGAAAAAAGCAATCTTATGTAACGTATTTAGACTCTTTGTTGGTTGACCCGGGTCTAATTGACAAAAAAGAACAGCATATTGAGCAATATTACAAACTCAAAGCAATATTAAAAAGATATAGAGAAATCGAAAAAAATGGCGGTTGGGAATCGATCGCTATACCTTCCGATTTTGTAGCGATTAAACCTGGTGATAGTTCAGCTGTTGTGTCTAAAATTAGAACACGATTATTTTTAACCGGTGATATTGATGTTGATTCCGGCAATAAATTATATGGCTTTTCCCTTCAACAAGCAGTTTTGAAATACAAAAAACGAAACGGGTTTACTTTAGACAAAACTATTTTACTAAAGCATATAAATGAAATGAATGTGCCGGTTAGCAATCGTATTAAAACCATTATGGTTAATATGGAACGTTGTCGATGGATTTCTTCTGGAATTACCAAAGCCAAAGAGTTTATTGTGGTCAATATTCCATCTTTTCGGTTGACGTATTTCAAAGCTGGAAGGGTTGCATTGGTTTCCAATGTTGTAGTAGGTACCACAATGAATAAAACGGTCGTTTTTAGCGGAATGTTGAGTTATATTGTATTTAGTCCCTATTGGAACGTGCCTAAGAGTATAGTTGCGAAAGAGATTCTTCCGGGAATTAAGAAAAATAAAAACTATTTATCAAAACACCATATGGAATGGTACGGAAGCAATATCAGACAAAAACCAGGGCCTGAAAATTCTTTAGGGTTGGTCAAGTTTTTGTTTCCAAATACAAATAATATTTATTTACACGATACACCCTCCAAAAAATTGTTTAATGAAGAAAAAAGAGCGTTTAGTCACGGTTGTATCCGTGTAGAAAAACCTGTGGAATTAGCAAATGCTATTTTGGAATCGGATCTTAATTGGACACCTGAGAAAATAGATAAAGCGATGCATCAAGGTAAAGAATCTTGGTACACACTAAAAAATAAAATCCCGGTTTATATAGGTTATTTTACTGCTTGGGTTGACGATAACGGCGCAATCAATTTCTACAAAGACATTTACAAAAGAGATGAGCGATTAGCCGCTATGTTGGTTGAAGAATAATAGCTTTGTTTTTTAGTTTCAAGGTTATGGCTTTTCTTATATTAAGTATCGCAAGTATGGTTGTTGCATGATCCGAATTGAAGATTGTTTTAGATGTCAATTCCTAAATATCGTTCAAAAAATCATTATTTATCCGGTATCATTATTTGTTTTACTAAAAAGGAATAAATTATCATTAATGGGTTTTAGTCATTAAGTTATTTATATCTTTGTTTGTTCGCGTTGATATTGAATCAAAATTTCACACGATTTTTTAATTAAATTTATTAAATGAAACATATTGATTTTTTAAATTCTCCCCGTATAGATCAAGTTGGAATTGAAGATAGAATTGCCAGGATTACAGCCCGAAGTATTAAGAAAGAATCAAAAATGCAAGGCCTACTCATGGCTTTAAATATGATTGATTTAACTACTTTAGAAGGTGCCGACACCAACGAAAAAGTAAAACAACTTTGCTTCAAAGCACATCATTTGCATGATGAATTCCCCGGATTGCCAACTACTGCAGCGGTTTGCGTGTATCCAAATTTTGTCAAACTTGCGGTTAATGAACTTAAAGGAACCGGTGTTAAAGTAGCATCGGTGGCAACGGCTTTTCCTAGTGGACAATCAAGTGCCGAAATCAAATTATTAGATACAAAAATAGCTGTCGATAGTGGCGCAGACGAAGTAGATATGGTCATCAGTCGCGGTAAATTTCATAGTGGTGAATACAATTTTGTTTTCGATGAAATTGCCATGATAAAAGAAGCATGTGGCAAGAATGTTCGACTAAAAGTTATCCTGGAAACAGGCGAAATAGGGACGTTAGATAAAGTTCGGCAGGCAAGTGATATAGCTATGCATGCTGGAGCAGACTTCATTAAAACTTCTACAGGGAAAATAAAACCAGCAGCAACCTTACCTGTAACTTTAGTTATGCTGGAAGCCATTCGTGATTATTATTATAAAACAGGAATTATGATTGGAATGAAACCTGCAGGTGGAATTTCAAATTCAAAATTAGCCCTTCAATATTTGCTAATGGTGAAAGAAACTCTTGGCGGAAAATGGTTAACGAATGAGTATTTCCGTTTTGGCGCCAGTAGTTTAGCCAACGATGTTTTACTACAAATCGTAAAACAAAAATCAGGCATTTACCAATCAAACGATTATTTTTCTAAAGTTTAATTCTAATGAAAAAAACACATAAAATAGATTTTAGTTCTGACTGGAATATAGTACCAGCACTAGAAAGTACAACTCATTTTAAGTTAAAGGAAACCTATGATTTGTTTATTAACGGAAAATTTGTTGCTCCTAAATCTGGGAAGTATTTTGATACTATCAATCCGGCTAACGAAAAAGTACTAGCTAAAGTTGCTGAAGCAAATGAAGCCGATATTGATTCTGCAGTAAAAGCGGCGCGAATAGCATACGAAACCGTTTGGTCAAAATTGTCTGGAAAAGAACGCGGAAAATACATTTACCGAATTGCCAGAATCATTCAAGAACGCGCCAGAGAATTTGCTGTTGTGGAAACCTTAAATGGGGGAAAAGCTATTCGTGAATCTCGCGATATTGATGTTCCTTTAGCCGCTGCGCATTTCTTTTATTATGCCGGATGGGCAGATAAATTGGAATATGCTTTCCCAAATAGAAAGCCTAAGGCATTAGGTGTTGCAGGACAAATTATCCCATGGAACTTTCCATTATTGATGGCTGCTTGGAAAATTGCTCCAGCTTTGGCTGCAGGAAATACTGTAGTTATTAAATCTTCTGAAACGACTCCTCTTACTTTATATTTATTGGCAGAAGTTATTCAAGAAGCAGGTTTGCCTGCTGGAGTTGTAAATATTGTTTCGGGTGCCGGACATACAGGTTCTCACATTGTCAATCATCCGGATGTCAATAAAATTGCCTTCACTGGTTCAACGGCTGTGGGTAAAATTATTATGAAAGCCATTGCCGGAACTTCAAAAAAATCTACAATGGAATTGGGTGGTAAAGCAGCCAACATTATTTTTGAAGATGCGGCGCTAGACCAAGCTGTAGAAGGAATCATAAACGGAATTTTCTTCAATCAAGGTCACGTTTGTTGTGCAGGTTCTCGTTTGTATGTGCAGGAATCAGTATTTGATGTTGTCGTTCAAAAATTGAAAGACCGAATGAACTCGCTAAACGTTGGTGATCCATTAGATAAAAATACAGATATCGGTGCTATCAATTCCAAAAAGCAATTAGACACTATTAGCAAATACATCGAAATCGGAAAACAAGAAGGTGCCGAAATGTACCAACCAACATGCGATTTACCGGCAAAAGGATTTTGGTGCAGACCAACAATATTCACAAAAGTAAGCCAGTCGAATAGAATTTCGCAGGAAGAAATATTCGGACCTGTTTTGGCCATTCAAACCTTCAGAACGGTTGATGAAGTTATCGAAAAAGCAAACAATACACCTTACGGGTTATCAGCAGGTGTTTGGACAGATAAAGGGTCAAAAATCTTCAACATGACCTCACAATTGCGTGCCGGAGTGGTTTGGGCGAATACGTTTAACAAGTTTGATCCGGCATCTCCTTTTGGAGGGTATAAAGAAAGCGGCTTCGGTAGAGAAGGAGGTTTACACGGATTGGAACCTTATTTAAAATTTGAATAAAAACTAACATCATGTCAAGAATAGAAGTTTTGAAAACCTATAAAATATATATCGGCGGAAGTTTTCCAAGAACCGAATCGGGGCGTTATTATCCACTTATAGTTAACAAAAAAACAGTAGCCAATATGTGTTTGTCTTCTGTAAAAGATTTCAGGAATGCAGTTGTAGCAGCCCGAAATGCTCAAGGCGGATGGGCTCACAAAACGGCTTATAACCGCAATCAGATTTTGTATCGAATTGCGGAAGTTCTCGAAGGAAGAAAAGCGCAGTTTATAGAAGAATTAGAATTGCAGGGAATCAGCAAAACAAAAGCGCAACAAGAAGTTGATTTGAGTATCGACCGCTTGATCTATTATGCAGGATGGTGCGATAAATACACACAACTTTTTAGCAGTGTGAATCAGGTTTCGGGAAGTTTCTTTAACTTTTCAGTGCCGGAACCAACCGGAGTGGTGGCGGTATTTGCTCCACAACAAAGTAGCTTACTTGGGTTAGTAACACAAATAGCAAGCATCATTTCTGGTGGGAATACTTGTGTGGTATTAGCCGCTGAACAATTAGCTTTATGCGCCGTTACCTTTGCCGAAGTGTTGGCCACTTCAGACGTTCCGGGAGGCGTGGTTAATATCCTTACGGGAAATCAAACCGAATTATTAACGCAGTTTGCTGCTCATAAAGATGTAAATGCGATTTTGTATTGTGGTGAAGCTTCAGATATGATTACCAAAATCCAAGATTTAGCGATTGAAAATTTAAAGCGAGTAGTAGTTCGTGAAGACAGTGATTATTTTGATAACAAACACGAATCACCTTATCTGATTTATGATTTTCAAGAAACTAAAACCACGTGGCATCCTATTGAAGTGATTGCGGGCGCTGGCGCAGGTTATTAAAATAAAATTTCAAAATGTAATACTAAGCCACTAGAGAAATCTGTTGGCTTTTTTTATTTACTTTGAACTTGTTTCAGAGTCTTTCAATAAATAGTATCTTTACTTTTTCAACACAAAGCAATGTCCAATAAAGACGTCAAAATACTTCACATTGACAGCAATCATTCCTTGTTGTGGGACCAATTAGAACAAGCCGGTTTTCATAACGAAGCTGATTTCACTTCATCCAAATCTGAAATAGAAACCAAAATTCAAAACTATCACGGAATTGTTATACGCAGCCGATTTAAAATAGATAGAGAATTCATTGATAAAGCTACGAATCTGAAATTCATTGCCCGAGTTGGGGCTGGTTTAGAAAGCATCGATTGTGATTATGCTAAATCTAAAAAAATCCATCTCATTGCTGCACCGGAAGGCAATAGAAATGCTGTTGGCGAACATGCCATAGGAATGCTTTTGTCTTTAATGAATAAACTCAATCGAGCGGATAAATTAGTACGTGAAGGAAAATGGATCCGAGAAGGGAATCGCGGTTATGAATTAGAAGGTAAAACCGTCGGGTTGATTGGATATGGCAATATGGGAAAATCATTCGCCAAAAAATTACGAGGCTTTGATGTAGATGTTTTGTGTTATGATATCTTGCCAGATGTTGGAGATGAAAATGCAAAACAGGTTTCATTACAAGAACTTCAACAAAAAGCGGATGTGCTGAGTCTGCATATTCCTTGGACTCCTGAAACGGATAAGATGATAAATACCAATTTTATCAATGCACTTGCTAAACCATTTTGGTTTATCAATACATCAAGAGGTAAAAATGTGGTGACGGATGATTTGGTTACTGCTTTGCAATCCGGAAAAATTATTGGTGCTGGTTTGGATGTTTTAGAATACGAGAAATTATCGTTTGAAAACCTATTTTTGTCATCCCCGGCGGAAGAGGGGAGTGAAAAACCCATAGCATTTGAGTATTTACTAAAGTCAGAAAACGTTTTATTAACGCCTCATATTGCCGGCTGGACATATGAAAGTCATCAAAAACTGGCTCAGGTAATTGTTGATAAAATCAAGAAATTATTTGCACAACAGTTATTTTAGAAAATAAATTGAACTTTGAAACCCAATTGACAGTGCTTTCTTTTAATTTTTTATATTTTAGTCGAATAAAACAAAACATAACCAATAAAAAACCAAACGTATTATGGAATCACAAAAAGTAGACATGTTCATGATGACCAATGCTAAATTTTTTGAAGGACATCACTTAAACGCAATTAGAGAAAGACTATTGAGTCTAGATGATTCAAAATGGGGATTAGTGCAAACCATGCAATTCAAAGATCCAACAACAAGTATCATCGTTTCACTTTTAGGAGGTGGGTTAGGGATTGACCGTTTTATGATTGGAGATACCGGAATGGGTGTTGGTAAACTCTTAACTTGTGGTGGTTTAGGAATCTGGACAATCATTGACTGGTTTTTAATTATGGGAGCCACTCGTGAAAAAAACATGGAAATATTCCAGAATGCATTTTACTAGTAAATGACCAGAAATAAGTTATATTTCTTGTTGCTTATAGCTTGTTTGGCTGGATTTATTTATCTTTTTTACAACATTCATACTTTACAAAGTCAAACATTCCGGGTTTGTATCATTAAAAATTTGACAGGTTATCCTTGTCCATCTTGTGGGACTACTCGGGCTGTAACTTTGCTTTTGAAAGGAAGAATTATAGAATCGTTACTTCTAAATCCATTTGGAATAATAGTTACCATAATCATGACAATATTTCCAATATGGATTTTAACAGATTTTTTTTTAAAAAAAGAAACCTTTTATTTTTGGTATAAAAAAGCAGAAGGGACTATTAGAAAACCATGGCTTGCCTCTATTTTAATAGTATTAGTACTTCTTAACTGGATTTGGAATATATACAAACACTTATGATACAAGAAACCACTTTTACCTATAAACCAGGCGAGCACGAATCCGAAAAAGCATCCAATAGTTATTTGATGTCATTGGTAGCATTAATAGCCGGAATGCCATTGCCAATTATTAACTTATTTGCCACTTTCTTTTTTTATTTAGCCAATAGAAAAGGAACCTATTTTGTGCGTTGGCATTGTACACAATCGTTGTTTTCCCAATTGGCGTTATTAGGAATTAACAGCGCCAGTTTTTGGTGGACCATTTCCATTATTTTTACAGATGAAAAAGTGAGCAATCAATACTTTGCTTATATTTTTACAGTGATCATATTTAACTTATTGGAAATTTTCTCCACTATTTATGCCGCTGTTCAAACCCGCAAAGGGAAACACGTTCAGTTTTTGTTTTTCGGAAATCTTACTAACTTAATTTGTAGAGCCTAATGATACAGAAAACCTTTTTACAAGCAGTAATTATAATATCAGCATTTTTTCTGATATGGTTTGGATTTTCCCAGCTCGATTTTATGAAGTTTTTCAAAGTAAAAGAAAGAACCGAAAATCTGGAACAAAAACTTGGCGATTTGATTTGGAATCAAATAGAAGATACCGAAGACATCATTACTAATGACACCATTGTTAAATCATTGGACAAACTTATAAAACCTATATGTGATGCTAATGATATTGACCGCGATTCGTTAAAATTGCATATTGTAATAAAAGATGAAATCAATGCATTTGCGTTGCCAAATAATCATTTGGTGGTATACACTGGGCTGATCGAAGATTGCAAACAACAAGAAGCATTACAAGGAGTTTTAGGGCATGAGATTGCTCACATCGAAAACAAACATGTAATGAAAAAGTTATCTAAAGAAATCGGCTATTCCGTATTACTCACCGCTGCAGGTGGAACAAAAGGAGGACAAATGGCACGTGAGCTATTGAAAACTCTTTCGTCATCTGCTTATGATAGAAAACTTGAAAAAGAAGCTGATATTACAAGTGTTGACTATATGCTAAAAGCTAAGATTGATCCAAAACCTATGGCCGATTTTATGTTTCAAATGGCACAGGACAATAAATCGGATAAAAATATGGAATGGATTTCAGATCATCCGGATTCAGAAGCAAGAGCTAAATATATTTTGGAATATATTAAAGGAAAGAAATTAGAAAGCAAAGCTACGCTTTCTGAAAAAGAGTGGAAAGATTTTCAGAAAAAAGTTGGAAAAGAGTAATATTGAGTCCTCTGGTTTTAAGAAATAGGAGACTTTATTATTTATAATTCTTTTCTTTCTTTTCAAGTTCCGCCTGAAATTCTTCCATAACAGGTTTCATAGTGCTTTCAGGAATATCTGCAATTCGGATGTACATTAATCCATCAATAGCATTATTGAATAGCGGGTCAACATTAAAAGCAACTAATCGCGCGTTTTGCTTGATGTATTTTTTTATAAGTACCGGGAGTCTCAAATTTCCGGGTTCTAGTTCATCAATGATTTTGTCAAATTTATTCAAATCAGCTTCTGCTTCATCAAAAATAAAATCTTTGTCAGCGTCTTTTAATTTTACTTTAAATTCCTTTTTAGGTTTAATATATTGCGCGATGTAAGGGTCGTAATAATTGGATTTCATAAACTCGATCATTAATGATTTTGAGAAATCGGTAAACTGATTGCTAATACTCACACCACCAAGGAGAAATTTATGTTCCGGATAACGTAAAGTTGTATGTATGATTCCACGCCACAACAGGAACAAAGGCATTGGTTTTTGCTGATACTCTTTAACAATAAAAGCTCTTCCCATTTCAATAGATTGCTTCATCATATCGTGCAATTCAGAATCAAATCGGAATAAATCATTCAGATAAAAACCTTCCATGCCAAATTTTGGGAAAATTTCAGAACCCAATCCCATTCTATAAGCACCAGCAACGCGTTTGGTGTCTTCATCCCACAAAAACATGTGATGATAATACTGATCGTATTTGTCTAAATCAATAGACTCGTTTGTCCCTTCACCCACTTCACGGAAAGTAATTTCACGCAATCTTCCAATTTCATGTAATATATTTGGAATTTTATGGGCTTCAGTAAAAAAAACTTCATAATTTTTGCTTTGAAAAAACCGACAATCAGTTGCTCTCAATTTCTCCACTTCTGCTACCATTTTTTCATGATTGGCAGGGAAAACAATTTCTTTTGGAGTTTTTGGAGTTTTTAAATTCAGGTTTAAATTTAAATTCTGTGAGCTTAATAGTTTACTTTCTTCATTAAAAGAATTAGCTAGCATATATGTTTTCTTTCTCAAGAATTCTGAATATTCTTCAATACTTTTGTGCTCGTTTTGCTCGGTAACAGAAATAGGTTTTCCAATACGAACTTTAATTACTCGTCCTTTTTGTGTCAATAATTCTGATGGCAATTTTGCTGTTCTAAGTGTTGGATTTATTTTAGACAAGAGATAGAAAAAACGACTATTTTTGGCGTGAAAATAAATAGGAATTACAGGAACTTGGGCTTTTCGAATGACTTTTATAGCGCCTTCTTCCCATGCTTTATCAACTACTAATTTCCCGTCTTTGTAAGTTGAAACTTCTCCTGCCGGAAACATCCCCAATGGTTTTCCATCGCTCAGATGACGCAAGGTTTCCTTTATTCCAATCACACTAGACTTAGCATCTTTACGATCTTCAAAAGGATTTACTGGCATGATATATTGTTTCATGGGCTCAATTCGGTGCAACAGAAAATTGGCTATAATTTTAAAGTCGGGCTCTTTTTCGAGCATCAGTTTTAACAAAAGTATTCCATCTATTCCACCCAACGGATGATTGGAAATAGTGATATAAGGAACGTCTTTTGGCAAACGTTTAAAATCTTCTTCCGGAATTTCAAATTTGATTTGTAATTCATCCAAAATAGCATTTAAAAATTCTATTTCGCTTAAATGCTTATTTCGGTCATACATTTTATTTAAGTTCGAAATTTTTAAAGCTTTCATTAATAGCCAGCCACAAAAAGTTCCGAAAACTCCGTACTTATCTGCTTTTATTGCTTTTGCAACTTCTTTGGCGGTGACTAAACCCATGTATGATTTTGGTTTTTGAGTAGAAAACAAAGATAGTAATTCTACTTAAATAGGGTAAAGAAATTGAAGATTGTTGATAGTGGATTCTGATTTTAGAAATGGAAGACATCTGCAGTCTGATATTGTTAAACTTAATTCAAAAATCTATCACTTTTGAGTTTCAAATGTTTATGTTTTTATCTACATTTGACACGAGATCTTTTGACCGAATTGAAAGAAGTTAAAAACACTTAAAAACACTTGATGAGAATTATTTCTTATAATGTAAATGGTATTCGCGCGGCTATTGCAAAAGGTTTTTTAGATTGGTTGCAGCAAGCCAATCCCGATGTGATTTGTCTTCAAGAAATAAAAGCTACTGAAGACCAAATACCTATCGAAGAAATTACTGCTGCAGGTTATCCGTATCAATATTATTTTTCAGCACAAAAAAAGGGGTACAGTGGTGTTGCTATTTTATCCAAAATAAAACCCAACAAAGTGGTTCATGGAACCGAAGTGACACACATGGATTTTGAAGGGAGAAATCTTAGAGTCGATTTTGATGATATTTCAGTGATGAGTTTGTATTTACCATCGGGGACTAACCTAGACCGTTTGGACCACAAGTTCAAATATATGGATGATTTTCAAAATTATATTGATGCTTTAAAAGAGCAAATTCCAAATCTTATCATTTGTGGGGATTATAATATTTGCCATGAAGCCATTGACATTCATGACCCAATTCGCAACAAAACTGTTTCAGGTTTTTTACCAGAAGAAAGAGCTTGGTTAGATAAATTTATGAAATCTGGTTTTATTGACAGCTTCCGCCATTTTAATAAAGAACCCCATAATTACAGTTGGTGGAGTTATCGAGCAGGAGCTAGAGGGAATAATAAAGGATGGCGTATCGATTATAATTTAGTTAGCGAAAATTTAAAAGACAGAATGAGCAGAGCCGTAATTTTGCCCGAGGCGAAGCATTCTGACCACTGCCCAATTTTAGTAGAAATTGATTAATAAAAAAAATAGAGCAAAGAGAATATATAAAAGAGTATAGAGATGATAAAAAGAATAGTTTTTGGCTTTGCCATATTGAGTTTTATGACATCATGTGTGTCAAAAAAAATCTATAATGATTTGGAAAACAAATACACCGATTTAAAGAAGGAAAACCGATTTTTATCGGATGAAAACGAGGAACTCCATAAAGCTAATGCTGAATTTGATTCGGTTAATAAAGCCTTGACAGCGGAGCGTGATCAACTCAAAGCTGACAGAGACAAGCTACAGGCGGATTATACTGCAACAAGTAACAACTTGAAAACACTGCAGGATTCTTATGCGGCTTTGGAGAAAAATAGCAACGATGCCCTGGAAACTAATATGTCAAAGAATCGAGATTTGTTAGCGCAACTTGACGCTAAAGAAAAAACGCTAGCGGCTGAGCAAGACAGATTGAATAAGTTAAGTAGCGAATTGGCAACAAATGCCAAACGATTAAACGAGTTAGAAGCAATGATAGCTGCGAAAGATGCCGCTATGAAAAAGCTGAAAGATACGCTCTCAAAAGCATTGAATGCCTTTGAAGGAAAAGGATTGACCGTATACCAAAAGAACGGGAAAGTTTACGTGTCGATGGAAAACAAATTATTGTTCCAAACCGGAAGTTGGTCTGTCGGTTCTGAAGGGAGAACTGCCGTTGTTGAAGTTGGAAAAGTTTTAGCTCAAAATCCCGACATTACGGTTTTGATTGAAGGACATACTGATAACGATAAAATTCTCGGAAATATTGGTGGTGGCATAGAAAACAACTGGGACTTGTCAACCAAAAGAGCTACAGCAATTGTAAATATTTTATGTGAAAATAGCGGAATCAGAAAACAAAACTTAACTGCAGCTGGTCGTGGTGAATTTGCACCGATATTGAGCAATGATAACAATGAAGGCAAAGCTAAAAACCGAAGAATTGAAATTATTTTGACGCCAAAACTGGATGAGATTTCTAAGATGCTGAATGAGTTTTAAGAAATAGGCAAAAGACATTAGGCAGTTGCCAAAAGTTTAAGGGTTCTGAGTTTTTTCTTAGAACCTTTTTTTCTAAACGTTTCCAAAAAATGTGTTAATCAAACGGTTTTAACGCTAACAAAATTTTACTTTTGTGCCACAAAAAATAGATTTCAAATCAAAAAATGAACTACACTACCTTACCCAACACCGATATAAAAGTCAGTAAAATTTGCCTTGGAACGATGACTTTTGGAGAACAAAACTCTGAGAGCGATGCCCATTCTCAATTAGATTATGCTATTGAAAAAGGAATTAATTTTATCGACACTGCCGAAATGTATCCGATTGCAGCACGAGAAGCTACACTTGGAGAAACGGAAAGGTATATTGGAACCTGGTTAAAAAAATCGGGCAAAAGAGATGATTTGGTTATTGCCACAAAGATCGCAGGGCCAAACAGAAAAATGGAATACATCAGAAACCCACTTGATTTTTCGAAGAAAAGCATATACGAAGCGGTAGATTTGAGCCTAAAAAATCTTCATACCGATTATATCGATTTATACCAAATGCACTGGCCGGAACGTGTAATGAATATGTTTGGACAACGAGGTGTTTCCAAAATTGATACCCATTGGCAGGAAAATTTCTTCGAAGTATTAAGCGTTTATGATGGTTTAATCAAAGAAGGGAAGATAAAACACATTGGCGTTTCAAATGAAAATCCGTATGGTGTGATGAAATTTATCAGCGAAAGCGAGAAACATAATTTTCCCAGAATTGTTACGATTCAAAATCCCTATTCGTTACTAAACCGTTTGTATGAAGTGGGACTTTCCGAAATTGGGATGCGAGAAAATGTTGGTTTATTGGCTTATTCTCCGTTGGGATTTAGCTTTTTGACAGGCAAACATTTGAATGGCGTTTTACCAACTTCACGTTTGGGATTGTTCCCTCAGTTTTCAAGATATTCAAATGAAAATTGTCATAAGGCAACAAAACTATATCAAGAATTAGCCCAAGCGAACGGATTGACTTTAACCCAAATGGCATTGGCATTCGTAAACCAACAGGATTTTGTGACATCAACCATTATTGGCGCCACAACTATGGAACAGCTTCAGGAAAATATAGCAGCTTTTGAAACCGTTTTAAGTTCGGAAGTTATCAATGAAATCAATAAAATTCAGGAATTAATTCCGAATCCTGCGCCTTAATTATTCTACGATTAGTTTAGACCGATATTGATTTCCTGTTAAATCTTCCACGGCAATAATATACAATCCGCTTGATAAAGCAGTAATATTTAGAGAAGGAGTTGACTCGTTATTTTCGATTGTTTTAGTCAAGATTAATTTTCCAGTTAAATCAAAAATGTTCACTTTAGAAAGTGTCATTTCAGAACTGTTTGTAATAAAAATTTCTGTTTTAGCCGGATTTGGATAAAAGCTCAACCCTTTTTGATTAAAATCATTTAATCCCAAAGAGGAATCTATAATTTTATAGATTGTTCCATTTGAAATGCCAGCAACATATAGCTCGCCATCTTTATCTTCGCCAAATGAGGTAAAATTTCCTGTGAAAGAGGCTGTTGTTGTGACCACATTCGAGGTGTTTAAAGTCCGGATTTTATTATCGCAATAATCGGTATAAAAATATTTATTGGCGAAATTTGGATACCTACTTCCGGTATAAAAATAACCGCCAGTTATAGAACATCCAGTTGAATGATCGTATTGCGTCACAGGAAAAGTCATCGTGCCCATTGGAGCACACCCCGTCGTATTATATACTGAATTCCCTTCATAACAACGCCAACCAAAATTTAAACCTGCTGTTAAAGGGGCACTAACTTTATTCACTTCTTCAAAATTGCCTTGTCCAACATCGCCAATCCATAAATCGCCGTTTACTCTGTTAAAAGTAAACTTCCAAGGATTACGCAAACCGTAAGCCCAGATTTCTCTTATACCAGCCGTTGACGAAAAAGGATTGCTTGGCGGAATGCCGTAGTTTAATGCACCATCAGTTGTGTCAACATCTATTCGTAACATCTTGCCCAAAAATACTCGAGTTGGATTGGCGACATCAACGGTTAGATTCTGAGCATATCCGTTGGGATCACCACCGCTTCCGCCATCACCCATACCGATATACAAATACCCGTCGGGACCAAATCGTAAACAGCCACCATTGTGGTTAGAAAAAGGTTGGTTAATTGTCATTAAAATAGTTCCAGTTGTGTTGGCTACATTAGGATCGGCCGAAACAGAATATCTTGCAATAACTGTTGCCCCATCACTAATACGAGTGTAATTGACATAGAAGAAACCATTGGTAGCATAATTAGGATGAAATGCCAATCCAAGCAATCCTCTTTCGCTACCTGAAGTACTTACAGTACCAACTAAGTTTAAAAAAGGAGTTGAATTTATAGTACCATTGGTATTTAGAATTCTTATCAAACCACGTTGTTGCACCACAAATAAACGAGAATCATTTGCAGGATGTACAATTTCAACAGGAGAAGAAAATCCAGTTGCAAAACTTTGTAAAGCAATAGTTTGAGCAAAGGATAGTGTAACAAAAAGTAAATTGATAAAAAGTATAATTTTTTTCATAGCAGGTTTTTTATTTTGCGTAAAGTTAGAAATAAAAAGTTTTAAATCAAATCGTTAAAACAAACGGAATCAAGTAGGATTACTTTTTATATTTCTATTAAACCTAAACCTAAAACTCATCTACCGAAATGCTATCAGTCTCAGTAGTTGTCGGGTTTTGTTTCAGAAAAAATTTGGCATCACCCGAAATTGTGATTGGAATATGCTGACCAATTGTATCATTTTCAGTCAAAATATTACGTCGCAACATCAGTTTAGTCAAGAAACTATTTTGTTGCACAGCAAAAGGTTTTAAATTTTGTTGGGAGTCAAAACGGTACATGAATCCCTTAGGCCTTGGAATAATAGTACCCAAAAACAAACATTCATTCAGATTTAAATTAAATGCCTTTTTTTGGAAATAATACTGTGCTGCCTCGCCAATACCATAAACATTTGGTCCCCATTCGATGACATTAAAATAGACTTCGAGCATACGTTCTTTAGAGCTAATTCTATTGTTTTCTAAAAGGTAAACTAAGAGGATTTCTTCTAGTTTTCGCGACAAAGTTTTTTCCCGGGTTAAAAACACATTTTTTACCAGTTGCATACTGATAGTACTAGCACCGCGGGTGAATTTTTTGGTTCGAATATTTTTGACAATAGATTGTTTGA
Organism: Flavobacteriaceae bacterium; assembly: GCA_947478365.1. GTDB lineage: Bacteria > Bacteroidota > Bacteroidia > Flavobacteriales > Flavobacteriaceae > Flavobacterium. The sequence goes on from CANJWG010000004.1 coordinate 19,206, forward strand.
ATGCCTCATTAATAAATCCGCGATGTATCATAAAAGACGGGTCTTCACTTGTCAACACACATTTTTGTAAATATGGAGAAATGGCCGATAAAGGCGTAAAATTTGCATTAGATTCGCCAACTAAAATTGGTCTTTGAAGCTTACCTTTATCAATGGCGCGATAGATAAATTCTCCATTGATTTTATTCAAATCGGCTTCGCCATATTTGGTTATCTTTAAGCCTTCTGGTTTAAGTTTGCTGTCAAAAATCAGGTTGTTTGGCATGTGATTGTTGTATTCAAACTCTAAGTTATAGCTAAATCTTCCTTGCGCTTCCATCCCTTCAAAATGATGAAATAATCCGGTCGGCAATGCCGTTATAAAGTCTTGCGCTTTCATTTTTGGGATCTTTAATTTGAGACTGTAAACCTTATCCTTCTCATTTGTATACGATAGAAAAGTTCCGCATTTAATGTTGTTTAATTGCAATGTTGAAATACTATCCAAAGCAACAAAACGTTCTCCAACTATCCAATGAAAATTAAAACGAGCATTTTTTATCACTACATCTTTACTTGCAATTTTGGCATGATATACAAATAAATTTTCAATTGAAGTATAGCCATCAATATGTAATTCTCCACTATTCATCGCTAAATTATCTAAGTTGAAGTGGATGGATTTAAAACCACTTTTCAGATGAAATTTATCATTGAGATATGGAATCTTAATTGCATCATTTTTGGCATTAGCAAAAGTCAAATCAGCTTTTCTATCTCTTGGATCTGCAAACCCATTAATACTCCATTGTTGTGAAAATTTATCCGAAGTTACCTGAATTAAAGTGGTTAGTTTTTTATTGGCTAAAGTCAATTGGTTAAAATCAAAAACTACTTTATTGCCTTTGTCATTTATTTTGAAAGCAAAGCCTTTAACCTTCATATCAGTTGGAACCAAATCAATTAATTTAGAAGAAATGCGGTTTAAAAGTTTGGCATAATTTACTTCGTCATTTTTATCTTTCTCTTTTTTGGAATGCAGGAAAGCATCAAAATTGCTTCCATTTTTGGTTTTCACTAACTGAAAAAAGCCTTTGTTTATTACTAATTTTCCCAATTGAATATCGCCAATAAGAAGCTTCCAGAAATTAACGCTGGATTTTAATTCTTTTATACTTACTAGGGTGTCAGCATGTTTTGGGACTAAAGAAATTTGCTGAAATTCCAAATTAGTCAAGCCTTTAAATTCTGCTTTCTGAACCGTAAAATTACATTGGTACTCCCGATCAAGTTTAGCGTCAATGCGATGAATGACCTTGTCTAATATTGTGTTCCGAAAAGCAAAAAGCAATACCAATCCGAGCATTAATATAGTTCCAAAGATTTTTAGGTAGAAAATTGCTTTTTTTTGTTTCTTGTTTGTCATAGTATGTTATACTTATCCAAACAATTGCTCTACCACTTCTTCAATTTTGGAAACCAGAACGATTTTTATTCCAGGAAACTTGGTGGCAATTTTATTGTATTTGGAAACAAAAATGGTTGAAAACCCTAATTTTTCGGCTTCCAGAATTCGCTGCTCTACCCGATTTATAGGACGAATTTCGCCCGAAAGTCCAACTTCGCCAGCAAAACAAACATCTTTGCCAACAGCAATATCTTCATTAGAGGACAAAATAGCAGCTACAACAGCCAAATCTATTGCAGGATCATCTACCGAAATTCCACCGGTTACATTTAGAAAAACATCTTTGGTTCCGAGCCGAAAACCAGCGCGTTTTTCTAACACAGCTAAAATCATATTCAGTCTTTTGGCATTATAGCCAGTTGTACTCCGTTGAGGTGTTCCATATACAGCAGTTGAAACCAACGCCTGAATTTCAATCATTAACGGTCGCATGCCTTCTAGTGTTGAGGCAATGGCGGTTCCCGAAAGCTCTTCTTCCCGATGTGAAATTAAAATTTCTGACGGATTTGAAACTTCACGCAAACCCGACCCTTGCATTTCATAAATTCCTAATTCGGCAGTAGAACCAAAACGGTTTTTGAGCGAACGAAGTATTCGGTATACATGATTTCTATCGCCTTCAAACTGCAAAACCGTATCGACCATGTGCTCTAATATTTTTGGGCCTGCAATGTTTCCATCTTTGGTAATATGACCTATCAGTATAACCGGAATGTTGGTTTCTTTGGCAAATTTTATTAACTCTGCCGTAGTTTCTCTTATTTGAGAAATACTCCCAGCGGTTGATTCTATATAATCGGTATGCAAGGTTTGTATTGAATCGATAATAACAATATCGGGTTCGGTTTCTTCTATATGCCGAAAGATATTTTGAGTCTTGGTTTCGGTTAAAATATAGCAATTGTCGCTCTTCGGATTAATCCGCTCTGCGCGCATTTTTATTTGCTTCTGACTTTCTTCGCCCGAAACATATAAGGTTTTATAAGGCAATTTTAAAGAAATCTGAAGTAGCAACGTACTTTTTCCGATGCCGGGTTCACCACCCAAAAGGATTAAGGAACCCGGAACAATTCCACCACCAAGAACGCGATTTAATTCACTATCGGCAGTATCCATTCGCACTTCTTGCGTGGAATCGATTTCTTTTATTCTAAGCGGTTTTGAAACTCGTTTGGATTCTGTACTCGAAGGTTTCCAACTAGTCTTTTCTTCTTTTTGAATAATTTCTTCGGCAATGGTATTCCATTCTTTGCAGGAATTACATTGGCCTTGCCATTTGGCATATTGTGCGCCGCAATTTTGACAAAAAAAAGTAGTTTTTATTTTCGACATTTATGCTGAATTTATTTCAGGATTATTGTTTTTTTTCTTCGGTCGCTGGAGCGTCAGTTGACGGGGAATCTGTTGGAGCTGCTTCAGTTGGCGTATCGGCTGGTAGCGTTTCTTCCAAAGCAGGTTCATTTTTACAGTTCTTCCCTTTCTTAGGTTATAATTTTTTTAATTCATCAGCTTTTCCAATCATCATTTCTTTTGTCAAATCGCCAATTTCTTCGCGTTGAAAAGCCATCCTATACGATTTAATAGCTTTAGCGTTTTCTCCTGTTTTTTCATACATCTGCCCCATTTCATAATCAGCTAGCATTGATTTAGGATAATTCTTTTTGGCCAATTGGGACAATTTCTCAAACTCAGGATAGGCTTTATTTTTAAGTATAGCAGCTTCTATTGCTTTAAAATCATTTAAACGAATTGGTAATTTTAACGCAAAAGACTTTTCAATCACATCATATTTTTGAATTAAATAATCTACATATCCCGAAGGGAGCACTGCAATTTTTTCATTAAATTCAGTAGTTGAAATAGGTTGGTAAACAGAGAATATTTGGTACAAGGCACTTGGAATTGAATTCAGAACTAATGAATAATGTGATGTTCCTTTGAAATCGTCAAATCTGTAATTGAGTGTTGGTTTATTTATTTTTTTGGCTACTTCGTCTAAAGCTAAAATACGGTTGCGCATTTTTTTCATATCACCATCTCCTGAAGAATGATAGTAAAAAATTGGTTTTTGAATGGCTGCTAATCTATCCGGAAGCTGTTCTTCCATTCCTGCCGGGAGTTTTGGACTCATTGAAATATAGGCATCAAAAAGCGGAACGTCTTTGTAGAGATAACAATTTAGAAAACCAGCGGTAGTGTCTAAACCGGCGATCATTTTAAAGGGTGCGGTTCTATATTTTTTTTCTATATAAGGTAATAATTCCAAACCAACGAACTCAAAAAATGCTTCTCCTTTTTCTGTTGGCAAGCCATTTTCATCCAAAGCACAATCGGTTTCGCGTTCGTTATTTTTATTTTGTGTAATACCAACAATAATTACTTCAGGCAAATCGTCCCAATAGTTTCCATAACTCAACGCGCCCTGAAAAGCATCAAAAAGAAAATCGCCATCCAATAAAATTAAAACAGGATATTTTTGATTTGCATGTTTATCGTATGAAGCCGGCAAGCCAATGGTAATTTCGCGATCTTCATTTAGTTTTTTAGACGATATAGTATCGATTACTTTTTGAGAAAAAATAATATTCGAACAAATGAAAAATATAAACAGTATATTTTTTTTCATGACAGTAGGATTAGTTTAAACAGAATGGTTGTTAAATGGACTAGCAATATAACAAAATTATTTATTCCTATTTAAAACCGGGAGCAAAACATAGGAAATCAATCCGAGAAGAATAGTCAAAATAGTTTGTGATGCCCAAACTAGCCATCCAAAAGCAGTTCCGATATCTTTTGTAATTCCGTAAAGTGAAAAAATCAAAGCAATGGAAAACGGATAAGCGCCTAATCCGCCATTGGTAAAACCAACTGCCAAGCTACCAAATATAAATCCCATTATCACAATGTCAAAACTCATTTTAGAGGTTTCCGGTAGTGCAAATATGGTAACGTAAAACATTCCCAGATAAGAGAACCATATAAAAAAAGAATGAAAAACGTATTCCCATTTGTCCTTCATTTTATAAACTGTGGATATGCCCTCAATCAAACCGGACAATTTTTTCTTTAGATTTAATATTATTCGCCATTCGGCATAAACCCAAATCAGGATAAAAACAAAGAACAACATTAGGCCAACAATTCCTGAAATAATTAAGGATTCCAGTGAAACATTTTCACTCAACAGAAATTCATAAATTTTATCAAATTGCGAAACGAATGCAATAAAAACAAATAGAAAGAAGATTAGTAAATCAACAATTCTCTCGGCCACGATGGTTCCAAAGGCCTTGTCAAAAGGTACATCTTCGTATTTTTTCAATAAAGCAGCGCGCGAAATTTCGCCTGAACGAGGAACGGTCAGATTGACCAAATAAGAAACACAAACTGTAAAAAAATTATTCGAAAATTTAGTTTCATAGCCCAAATGGTTTAAAGCAAACTTCCAACGATAAGCTCTCGACCAATAACCCAAGCAGGCAATTACTAAAGACAATAAAATAAAGTAGTAGTTTGCCTTTTCAAAACTGATTTTTATCTTGTCAATTTCCTCGGCTGTTAATGTGGTATATTGATAGTATATAATTCCTATTCCTATTAAAAGAGGAATGATAACCGTTAACCATTTACCGATATGTTTTTTCAAGATATTTTAGGTCAGGGAATTGTTAGTTTCATTTGGAAAAATCAACCAAGGTTTGAAGCTTTTTGCTTCTTCAAAATCCATTAAAGCATAGGACATAATGATAATAATATCACCTTTATGAACTTTTCTGGCGGCTGGACCATTTAGTGTAATATCACCAGAATTTTTTGTGCCTTTGATAACATAAGTCTCAAAACGTTCGCCGTTGTTGATATTTACAATGGAAACTTTTTCGCCTTCAATAAGGTTTGCTGCTTCCATTAAGGTTTCATCAATAGTGATACTGCCAATATAATTTAAATCGGCGCCTGTAACTTTTACCCTATGGATTTTAGATTTTATTACTTGAATTTGCATGGGGCAAAAGTAAATTAATTTAATGAAATGGTATCTATCAATCGGATTTTGTTAACAAAAACCGCTATAAAAGCTCGGTATTTTTTATTTTTTATTTTTCTAACACAAGGTAAAAGTTCGTCTTCGTCAGCAATTTGAAAATATTCTAATTCAAATTTTGGATGGTCACTAAATTTTTCCGTTACAAATTCCGTTACTTCTTTTGCCGATTTAGTTGCAAAAAGTATTTTAGACTCTTTTATGGTTTTATAGATGATTACTGCTTCTTTTCGTTCGGCAGCTGATAATCTTTCGTTACGTGAACTCATAGCTAAGCCATTGGCTTCCCTGAAGATTGGGCAACCAACCAGTTTGACAGGCATCTGCAACTTTTGAACCATTTTTTTTAGGATTTGTAACTGTTGAAAATCCTTTTCGCCAAAGTAGGCGTTAGTAGGTTTTACTATTTCAAAGAGTCGTTTTACGATAGTGCCAACTCCGTCAAAATGGCCCGGGCGAAATTTTCCTTCCATCTGATTTTCCAAACCGTCAAAATCAAAATGTTGAGAAACTGTTTTCCCTTCATAAATATTATCAACGCTAGGCGCAAAGACGATAATATCTTCCGAAATGCTTTTTATTTTTTCAATATCTTCATCTAATGTTTTGGGATATTTCGCTAAATCTTCGGCATTATTGAATTGTGTTGGATTGACAAAAATACTGATGACATTTACGCTGTTGTTTTTGATTGATTCTTCTAATAAAGAAAGATGTCCTTTATGGAGCGCGCCCATCGTAGGTACAAAACCAATCGTCGTTTCTTTATTTGAAACAGAATTGAGATAAGAAACTAACTCGTTTTGAGTGTTAAAAAGAAGCATTGGCTTTCGGTAAATGAGTTGCAAACTTACCATTTTCATAAATAACTGCATAAATTTTTGTACTTTTGCCTGTTTTTTATTGCCAATAAATAAAGTAGATTAGATTATGGAAGATAAGAGGATATTGTATGTATCATCTGAAGTGGTGCCTTATTTGGCTGAAAATGAGGTTTCTTTACTGTCGTATGATGTTCCCAAAATGATAAATGATCAAGGCGGACAGATTAGAATTTTTATGCCAAGATATGGCAATATTAATGAAAGAAGACATCAATTACACGAAGTAATTCGTTTGTCAGGAATGAATTTAGTAGTTAATGATTTGGATATGCCTTTGATTATCAAAGTAGCTTCTATTCCAAAAGAGAGAATACAAGTTTATTTTATAGATAATGATGAGTATTTCAAGAGGAAAGCTACTTTTAGTGATGAAGAAGGAATATTATACCCTGACAATGATGAAAGAGCAATATTCTTTGCCAAAGGCGTTGTAGAAACTGTTAAGAAATTAAATTGGGTTCCAGATATTATTCATGTTCATGGTTGGTTGGCGAGTTTATTACCTATTTACATGAAACATTATTACAAGGACGAAGCGTTATTTTCGGAAACAAAAATTGTAACTTCAGTATACAGCCAATCTTTTGAAGGCATTCTAGATTCCGAAATGATTAACAAAATAAAATTTGATGGCGTTCCTCAAGATGCTATTCAGGATTTAGAATTGCCTAATTATGAAAACCTTATTAAAGTAGCTGTTAAACATTCTGATGGCGTTGTAATTGCCTCTGAAAATGTGTCTTCAAGTTTAACAAAATTTATAGAATCTTCAGGAAAACCTTTTTTACCTTTCGCCACAAGAGATAAATTTACTGAAGCATATACAAACTTTTATAAAGGAATGCTTTCTTAAAAAATAGAAAATTTTTATGTACCAAAAATCATTTTTACGCCCGATTTTAATTGTTGGATTAATAATTATAATTTTCGCTTCTTGCGATAAAGATTTTAATGAAATAGGAACAGATATTGTGGGTGATGACCACTTTGGTTTTGATATTGACTCGCTATCAACGGTAAAGGCATACAATCAAAAACTAGGTCCTATAGCTTCAAATAATTTACCTATAAACCCGCTTGGTTTTTATTCTAATCCCGCTTTCGGCGATACACAGGCTAATTTTGTAACACAAATAGAACTTTCAACTCTGAACCCAATTTTTAACAACACCAATACCGAACTTTATGTAGATCTTCCAGTTATTGACAGTGTTATTTTGGATATTCCTTATTTTAAGAAATTCATAGAAAAAAACGAAACTACTGAAGTATCTAATTTTAAATTAGATTCGATTTATGGCGCAACTCCATATGATAAAGATGCTCCTGCTACTAACAATTCAAAGTTTAAGTTGAGCGTTTTCCAATCTAATTATTTTTTGAGGGATTTAGATCCTGAACAATCTCTAGTTGAGCAACAATTATTTTACACGGATCAAAATAATCTTATTGACAGCAATAAAGGTTTATTGTTAAATAATGCTTCGCTAACTGATCCGCCATCGGGTGAAGAAGGAACTCACAATGCAGACGGACGTGAAAATGAGCAATTTTATTTTGACAAAAGAGAACACAAGTTGACAACCTATGAGTCGGATGGAGTTACAAAAAAATATACAAGATACTTCCCTTCAATGCGATTGCATTTGAGAAAGGATGTTTTTTATGATAAAATTTTAAATGCTCCAAGTGGTCAGTTAACTAATAATGCTCTGTTTAAAAATTATTTTAGAGGGCTTTATTTTAAAGTTGAAAACGGGAATCCTGGCAATATGGCTATGATTAATTTTAAAGCAGGGAAAATTACAATATATTACAAGGAAGATAAAATCACCCCGGATAATGTAAATACCACAACAGTAAATGAATATAAACTGGAAAGAGTAAGTAAATCATTCCCGTTAAATCTAACAGGGAACACCATTAGTTTATTGCAAAACTCAAATGAAAACAATAATTATTTGAATGCTGTCAATGGTTCACAAGAAGCATCAAGACTTTATCTAAAAGGAGGCGAAGGAGCAATCGCTATTATAGATTTATTTGGTTCAACAGATTTAATAGGATACACACTAAATGCAGCTTTTAATGAAAATCTTCCTATAAGCCCAACAAATCTTAAATATTTTGTCAATAATACCCCAAACGGAATCTCAGATGAAATTGACCAAATTAAAATCAATGGGTGGTTAATTAATGATGCCAATCTGACATTTTATGTCGACAAAATAGCAATGTCAAACTTATTATCTACAACTCCCGAATCTCAACCTGTTGAGCCAAATCGTGTTTTTTTATATGACTTGACAAATAAAAAAGTTTTGTCAGATTACACATATGATTATTCTAGTAACGGGACTTACCCAAAATTCACCAAATTTATTCATGATGGAATTGTTCAAACAGAAGATGTAGCTGATGGAAGAGGGAAAAGGGCGAAAAAGTATAGAGTAAGAATAACAAATTATGTTAGAAATCTAGTTAAAAATGATTCTACAAATGTTCGTCTAGGATTATCAGTTACTGAAAATATTAATAGTGTTGGACTTTCTAAACTAAGAACCCCAAACAGTAACTTAAGTAGCGCACCAACCATGTCGGTACAGAGCCCATTGGGAACAGTATTATATGGGACTAATATTCCGGGAGCTACACAGGAATACAAAAAAAGATTAAAACTTGAAATTTATTATACAAAACCTAATTAATATTTAATGTTATGTGTGGAATTGTTGGCTATATCGGATTTAGGGAAGCGTACCCAATTGTTATAAAAGGGTTAAAAAGATTAGAATATAGAGGTTATGATAGTGCTGGGATAATGCTATATGCCGACAAAGAAATTAAAATTGCCAAAACAAAAGGAAAGGTTTCTGACCTCGAAGAAAAGTCAAAGGCAATTGCATCTTCCAAAGCCACTATTGGGATGGGACATACTCGTTGGGCAACTCACGGCGTTCCTAATGATATCAATTCACATCCACATGTTTCTAATTCTGGAAATATAGTAATTATTCACAATGGTATCATTGAAAATTATGAGCCATTAAAAAAAGAATTACTTAAAAGAGGGTATACATTTACATCAGATACGGACACTGAAGTTTTAGTAAACTTAATAGAAGACGTAAAAAAGAAAGAAAAAGTAAAGCTTGGTAAAGCAGTTCAAATTGCCTTAAACCAAGTTGTTGGCGCTTATGCTATTTGTGTTTTTGACAGAGAAAATCCGGATGAAATTATTGTTGCAAGATTAGGGAGTCCAATTGCAATTGGAGTTGGAGATGATGAATTTTTCATTGCCTCTGATGCTTCTCCGTTTATTGAATATACTTCAAATGCGATTTATTTAGAGGATGAAGAAATGGCAGTTGTTAGACTTAATAAGCCTTTAAAAATAAGAAAAATTAAAGATGATTCTTTGGTTGATCCATACATTCAAGAACTTAAAATGAATTTGGAGCAAATTGAAAAAGGCGGTTATGACCATTTTATGTTGAAAGAAATCTATGAGCAACCTAATGTTATTAAGGACACTTATAGAGGTAGACTAATAGCTAATCAAGGCATTATTCAAATGGCTGGTATAGAGGATAATTTAGAAAAATTTCTTCATGCAGATAGGATTCTAATTGTAGCTTGTGGAACATCATGGCACGCCGGATTAGTTGCTGAATATGTCATTGAAGAGTTTGCGAGAATGCCTGTTGAGGTTGAATATGCGTCGGAGTTTAGATATAGAAATCCAATAATCAATAAAAACGATGTTGTAATTGCCATATCACAATCAGGAGAAACAGCAGATACTTTAGCCGCAATTAAGTTAGCCAAAGAAAAAGGAGCTTTTGTATTTGGGGTTTGTAACGTTGTTGGTTCATCCATTTCAAGAGAGACTAATGCTGGAGCTTATACTCATGCCGGCCCAGAAATTGGAGTTGCATCTACTAAGGCTTTCACCACACAAATTACCGTGTTAACAATGATAGCTTTACGTTTGGCAAAAGCAAAAGGAACACTTTCAAATTCTGATTTTCATCTTTATTTGCAAGAATTAGAAGTTATACCGGAAAAAGTAGCTGAGGCATTGGCATCAACTAATGAAATGGCAAAAGAAATAGCAGCTAAATTTAAAGATGCTACTAATTGTCTCTATTTAGGTAGAGGTTATAATTTTCCGGTTGCTTTGGAAGGTGCTTTGAAACTTAAAGAGATATCATACATTCATGCGGAAGGTTATCCAGCGGCCGAAATGAAACACGGGCCAATTGCCTTAATAGATGAGCAAATGCCCGTAATTGTTATTGCCCCAAAACAAGGGCATTACGACAAAATAGTAAGTAATATCCAAGAAATAAAATCAAGAAACGGAAAAATTATTGCTGTTGTCACCAAAGGCGACACACAAGTAAAAGGATTAGCCGATCACGTTATTGAAATTCCAGAAACTTCCGATGCTTTATCCCCACTAATCACTACAATTCCACTACAGTTATTGTCTTACCATATTGCTGTAATGAGAGGATGCAATGTGGATCAACCAAGAAACTTGGCAAAGTCAGTTACAGTAGAGTAGTTTTCAACATATAAAGACTAAAAAGCGAGACAACGTCTCGCTTTTTTTGATTAAAATATTGTAATTAATTTAATGAATGTTTCATGTTGTATTTACATATTATATTTTTTAATCAATTATCTCAATTCGTTAATAAAACTTGATAAGAGACTAAAAAGCATAGTCCTGATTAAGAAACTTATAATTGATTATTAATAAAAATACACAAGGTTTTTTGATTATGTAAAAAAAATATTTGTACTTTGGCTTCCTAAACCAACAAAATTATAACCAAATGAAGATTTATTTATTTATCGTTTCATTGTTTTTTTGCGGCATATCCTATGCGCAAACTTCAATATCGGGTTCGGTAAAAGACAGTAAGAACCAACCAGTTCCTGGCGCCAATGTTAAAGTAGCTGGCGAAAGTTCAGGTACAGTTACAGACAGTGATGGAAATTTTAATTTCACAACTACCAAAAAACCACCATTTGACCTTGAAATATCAAGCATTGGTTTTGGGGCCAAAAAAGTTAGCGTTACAGCAAACAATCAAAAAGTTACCGCAGTTTTATCTGATGAGGAAAACAAACTAGATGAAATCGTTATTTCTGCATCTAGAACACCTGAACGAATTAGAGAATCTCCGGTTACAATAGAAAGAATGACTATTAAAGAGATTAAAAACACCACTTCGCCAACCTTTTATGAAGGTTTAGAAAACTTAAAAGAAGTACATTTTAACACGTCAAGTTTTAATTTTAAGTCAATAAATACAAGAGGTTTTGCAACAGTTGCCAACACACGATTTATGCAATTGGTTGATGGCATGGATAATTCTTCTCCTGCTTTGAACTTCAACTTGGGGAATCTGATTGGGTTATCTGATTTAGATGTTCAAAATGTTGAACTTTTGCCTGGTGCATCATCGGCCCTATATGGAGCGAATGCTTTTAATGGTATTTTATTCATGAATTCAAAAAACCCTTTTAAATTTCAAGGAATTAGTACCTACGTTAAACGTGGAATAACCAATCAAGATGTAGCAGGGACTAATGAATTTCTTGACTTTGGTTTGAGAGCCGCTCATGCATTTACCAAACACTTTGCTGCTAAGGCTAATTTTACTTACATGAGAGCAACCGAATGGATACCTGCCGATGACAGAGATGTCAACGGCGGTTTGGTCGGTCATACTAATAACAGAAATTATGATGGGTTGAACTTTTTTGGCGATGAAGCTTCCAACTTTATATCAAATGTTGGTACTATAAGTAGAGATGGTTATAGAGAACAAGATTTGAATGATAATAAGATTAATAGTATTAAATTTGATGCCTCTATACATGTTAGGCCTTGGGCAACTTCGACTAATGAATATTGGAAGGATACTGAAATTATTGCTCAGCATAAAGTTGGCTTAGGCAACACTGTTTATCAAGGGGGCAGTAGATATGCTTTAAGAAACTTTTTTATGAACCAAACTAGAGCAGAAATCAAACATAAAAATTTCTTTATAAGAGGTTATTTATCAGCTGAAGATGCTGGGGATTCTTATGATATGCGTTTTGCGGCTTTAAATATTAATAGACGTGCAAAATCTGACATTGGCTGGTTTACTGACTATGCAACTGCTTTCTTACAATCTCAAATTGCATTAGGTTTCAACGGTCCTCAAGCTGATGCTTTTGCAAGGGATTTCGCTACGAACAATATTAACAATACACCTTTACCATTAACGCCTAATGGGTTGCCACAATTTCAACCTGGTACAACTGATTTTGCTAATGCCTTATCAGATGTTCGATTGAGTGCAGATGTTACCAACGGGGCATTGTTTAAAGATCAATCTCGTATTTGGCATAGTGACTGGAATTATAACCTAAGAGATTACACATCATTTGCAGACATACAAATTGGAGGTTCTTATCGAACGTATGTCTTAGATTCACAAGGAACAATTTTTACTGATTTTGACGGCCCAATTAAATACAATGAAAATGGTTTATATACACAAGTTCAAAAGAAATTCATGCAAGACCGTTTAAAATTCACAGGTTCCGTTCGTTATGATAAGTCTGAATTATTTGATGGTCAATTTTCTCCTCGTTTATCTTTTGTTTACTCTGCAGGTGAAAGAAAAAATCACAATTTTAGAGCGTCATTCCAAACTGGTTTCCGTAACCCAACAACTCAAGATTTATTTATTGGTTTAAATGTAGGTCCAAGAGCATTAGTAGGTTCTGCATTTAGTAATTTAACAAGATTTTCCGAAACTTTAGATGTTAGTCCTGCAGGTGTATTAGATGGTAATCCTGATTCAGTTACTTTTAATGGAGTTAATGCTTATGGTTTGTCTTATACCTCTCAATCGGTTCAAGAATTTTTACAATCTCGAGATACAGAAGATTTAGAAATAGTTCAACAAACACCATTAGTTAAACCAGAACAGGTTAAAGCATTTGAATTAGGTTATAAATCTAAAATAAATGGATTTGACATTGACATCAATGGTTATTTTAATATTTATAACGATTTTATGAGTAGTGCCAGAGTTGTTGTACCTTTTTATGGTTTAGCTGGTAAAGATTTATCTAACATAGATAATGCAAATGCTATTGATGCTATTTCAAGAGGTGATAGAAGAACTTATGATTTATATACTAATACTACAGCTGTTATTAATTCTTATGGTGCAGGCCTAGGATTAGTTAAAAAAGTTTATAAAGATTTTGAATTATCAGCCAGTTACAATTGGGCTGCTTTTGATTATGATGAAACTGTAGATCCTGCTTTTAGACCAATGTTTAATACACCAGAACATCGAGCTAAATTGGGTATTAATAATGATAATTTATTCAAAAATTTCGGTTTTGGAATCAATGGCCGTTGGTGGTCGGAGTATGAGTGGACCTCAACTTTTGCAGATGGTATGATTCCTTCAACTTTTGTTTTAGATGCTCAAATGTCTTACGCTATTCCTAGTTTAAAATCAGTTATTAAATTAACTGGTTCTAATATTGGAAGCAATGATTATTTACAAGTTATAGGAGCTGGTAGAATCGGTCAAATTTACACTTTAGGTATTTCAATTAACCCTTAATTATTTCAATCATGTATAAAAATTTAAAATATTTATTTATTTGTTCTTTGTTCTTTGCGGCTTGTAGTGAAGATATAGAAGAAGATACTTCAGGAGTAGAGTCAGAAGTTCCAGTTATTGCAGGAACTGCAGATTTTTCTAAATACGTTGCTTTAGGAAATTCATTAACTGCTGGTTATGCTGATGGCGCCTTGTTTAGAGCAGGGCAATCCAATTCATATCCTAAACTGTTATCTGACCAGTTTGCTTTGGCAGGGGGAGGCACATTTACTATTCCTTATATGAATGATAATATCGGGGGGTTGTTAATAGGTGGATTTCCTTTACCAGGAGTAGGTACAAGGCTATATTTTAATGGTTGTGCACCTGTTAATTTATCAGCAACGCCAACTACTGATTTGGCTAGTCCGCTAGTTGGTTTTTATAATAATATGGGAGTTCCTGGAGCTAAGAGTTATCATTTATTAGCACCAAATTATGGAGACCCAAATGGTTTGTTTACTTTACCTAGGACTGCTAACCCCTATTTTGTGAGATTTGCTCAAAACCAAACAACATCCATTCTTGCTGATGCAATGGCGCAAATTCCAACATTCTTTTCATTATGGATAGGGAATAATGATGTTTTAGGGTATGCTTTATCTGGAGGTGTTCCAACTTCTCAAGATCCGGTAAATGGAGATAATATAACTCCGCCAAACGGAACTCCTGGTGTAGGGTTTGATGGCACATATACAGCCTTAATAAATACATTAACTACTAATGGAGCTAAAGGAGTAGTTGCAAATATCCCTTATGTAACCGCTGTTCCTTTTTTCACTACAGTTTCTGTTAATCCTATAGCCCCCTATAAATATTACGAAGATACAGATGAAACAATTTGTTCTAAGACTTATGATCCCTCAGCAAATGATATTGCTACTATTAATACTATAAACTCAAAATTAATAGGGCCGTTATCTCAAATATTACCTGATAGATTTAAATTATTATCTACTACTAAAAACAATCCAGTTATTATTGTAGATGAAAGTTTAACAGACTTTGGTCCTCAAATAACTTCTGCTGCTCAAAATATTCCGTCGTTAGCTCCTTTAGCAGCATATTTAGGACAAACTTATGGAAAGGCAAGACAAACTAAAGCGGGAGATTATATTCTTTTGACTACTTCTAGTGTTTTAGGCACTACAAATTCAAGTTTGCCTTTACAAATTTTATCTCAAGGTTTAGGTGCTTATGGAATTACTTATCCTTTGGGTGATAAGTATGCTTTGGTTCCTTCCGAAGTTTTAGAAATTAAGACTGCAACAGATTTATATAATGTTACCATTAAATCTTTGGCAGATGACAAAGGTTTGGCTTTTGTTGATGCAAATGCAGCTTTAAATCAAGTAGCAAATGGCGGAGTAGTCTTTGACAATTTCCATATGACCAATGATTTTGTTAAGGGCGGTGCTTTTGGTCTAGATGGTGTTCACCCTTCTGCCAGAGGCCAGGCCTATATTGCCAATAAATTTATTGAGGCTATTAATGCTAAATATGGTTCTACTTTAAGAAAATACAAAGCTCAAGATTTCCCATTAAGCTATCCAGCAGGATTGTAATAACTCACTTTAAACACAATAAAAGGCTAACAAGTTTATGTTAGCCTTTTTTTATTAAAAAAAAACAAAAATCATTATTGGTTATTCAATTTATAAAAATTATCTTTGCGCACTGAAAAATGAATGTTTTTTCAAACCTAAATAGCTATTTTAAAATACATAAACAATGTCAAAAGCAATAGGAAAAGTTTCCCAAATCATTGGCCCAGTAGTAGACGTAGTATTTGATACTAAAGATGTTGAACTACCAAAAATCTATGACTCACTAGAAATCGTTAACAAAAACGGTTCAATATTAGTACTTGAAGTGCAATCCCATATTGGTGAAAACACAGTGCGTACGATCTCTATGGACTCAACAGATGGGTTGAGTAGGGGAACGGCTGTAAATGCTACAGGAGCTCCAATACAAATGCCAATTGGACCGGATGTTTACGGACGTTTGTTCAACGTAATTGGGGATGCCATTGATGGTTTAGGAGATTTACCGAAAGACGGAGCGAATGGGATGCCAATCCACAAACAAGCACCAAAATTCGAAGATTTATCAACTTCTACGGAAGTGTTATTCACCGGAATTAAAGTAATCGATTTGATTGAGCCTTACTCAAAAGGAGGAAAAATTGGATTGTTCGGTGGAGCCGGTGTTGGTAAAACAGTATTGATTCAGGAATTGATTAACAACATCGCAAAAGGTCACGGTGGACTTTCTGTATTCGCAGGAGTGGGTGAAAGAACTCGTGAAGGGAATGATTTACTTCGTGAGATGTTGGAATCAGGAATTATAAAATATGGAGAAGATTTCATGCACTCTATGGAAAATGGTGGATGGGATTTATCTAAAGTAGATAAACCAGGAATGAGAGAATCTAAAGCTACTTTCGTTTTCGGACAAATGAATGAACCACCTGGAGCAAGAGCGCGTGTCGCCCTTTCAGGATTGTCTATCGCTGAGTATTTCCGTGATGGTGCTGGTTCTGATCAAGGTAAAGATGTACTTTTCTTTGTTGACAATATCTTCCGTTTTACACAAGCAGGTTCTGAGGTTTCGGCCCTTTTAGGTCGTATGCCATCTGCGGTAGGTTACCAACCAACATTAGCAACAGAAATGGGTGCGATGCAAGAGCGTATTACTTCTACAAATAAAGGTTCTATTACATCGGTACAAGCGGTTTACGTTCCTGCGGATGACTTAACGGATCCGGCACCTGCAACTACATTTGCTCACTTAGATGCAACAACCGTATTGTCTCGTAAAATTGCGGAGCTTGGTATTTATCCTGCAGTGGATCCATTGGATTCTACTTCAAGAATTCTAACGGCTCAAATCTTAGGTGACGATCACTACAACTGCGCACAAAGAGTAAAAGAGATACTTCAAAAATACAAACAACTTCAGGATATCATCGCCATCCTTGGTATGGAAGAGCTATCGGAAGAAGATAAATTATCTGTATCAAGAGCACGTAGAGTGCAACGTTTCTTATCGCAACCTTTCCACGTAGCAGAACAATTTACAGGTATTCCTGGCGTATTGGTTGATATCAAAGAAACAATCAAAGGATTCAACATGATTATTGATGGTGAATTAGATCACTTGCCGGAAGCAGCTTTCAACCTAAAAGGGACTATTGAAGAAGCAATTGAAGCAGGACAAAAAATGTTAGCGGAAGCGTAATTCAATTAACAATGGATAATTAACAATTGACAATGCCAGTAATTATCAATTATCAATTATCAACTATCAATTAAAAAAAATGATTTTAGAAATAGTATCACCAGAAGCTACAATATTTAAAGGAGAAGTTACTTCGGTTTCTTTGCCTGGAGTTAGTGGTTCGTTTCAAATTTTGAATAATCACGCCCCAATAGTTTCTATTTTAAAACATGGTGTTGTAAAAATTGAGGCAGCGAGTTTTGATATCAAAAAAGAATTAGAAGATAAGTTTACCAAAGTAAACGATCAAAACTACCTTTTGGAAATCAATTCAGGAACTATTGAAATGAAAGACAATAAAGTAATTGTATTAGCTGACTAATACGATTTAAATAAAAGAGAAAGCCCGACGTAATGTTGGGCTTTTTTATTAGGAGCTATTTCCAGCTTTTCACTATATCTTTTTATTGTTTGGTAAAACAATAAAAAGGATGCCGTTCCAATCTGGGCTAATTACTATCTTTGACACGAGCCTTGCACAAGCAAGGTGAATTGACGAAGTAAACATGAAGCAATTCCCAAATTCACTACAACAAAAACTGCAGCAACGCGAGGAACAAAATGCTTTGCGCCAATTGCCAATTCCCAATAATTTAATCGATTTTGCCTCAAATGATTATATAGGATTTGCCAAAAACGAAACTATCTTTCACGAAACACATCAGTTGCTTTTAGATAAAAACATCAAAGTAAATGGCGCCACGGGTTCGCGTTTGCTTTCGGGAAATCATGAATTATATAATGAAACCGAGGACTATATTGCTCAATTTCATTATGCTGAATCTGCCTTGATTTTCAATTCGGGTTATGATGCCAATATTGGTTTTTTTAGCGCTATACCACAACGAAATGACATCATTTTGTATGACGAATTATGCCACGCTTCCATACGTGATGGAATCCAAATGAGTCATGCCAAGAGTTATAAGTTTGCCCATAATGATGTAGAAGATTTAGAAAAATTAATCACGAAATTCCAACCGACAACCGACAACCGACAACCGAAAACAGTCTACATCGTCACCGAAAGCGTTTTCTCCATGGATGGCGATTCTCCTAACATGGAAGAACTAACAAAGCTTTCCGAAAAACATGGTGCTTATTTAGTTGTTGACGAAGCGCATGCACTCGGAGTTTTTGGTGAACAAGGAGAAGGATTGGTTCAAAGTTTAGGATTGCAAGACAAAATTTTTGCCCGAATTATGACTTTCGGAAAAGGATTAGGGTGTCATGGCTCCGCTGTTTTAGGAAGCCAGGAATTAAAAAGTTATTTGGTCAACTTTGCCCGAAGTTTTGTTTATACCACCGGACTTTCTCCTCACTCTGTCGCCACTATTTTGCAATCGTACAAACATTTGGAGGAGCAAAAAGAAGCTATCACTCAATTAAAGTCTAACATCATTTTCTTCAATAAGGAAAAGATACGATTAGGCTTGAAACCAATGTTCGTATACAGCAAATCAGCCATTCAATGCACTATAATTCCCGGAAATGAAAAGGTAAAAAGTATTGCAAATCAGCTCCAACAAAATGGTTTTGATGTTCGGCCAATTTTATCACCAACGGTTCCCGAAGGACAAGAACGTTTGCGTTTTTGCCTGCATAGCTATAATTCGGAAAATGAAATTGCCAATGTCTTGGAATTGTTGAGTACTTTTGTATTCTAATTATGGAAGAAGAAAAATTCAAATTACTCCGCCGATTTCAATATTCAAGCGAAGCCATTATTTATCAAGGTAAATTAGAAAGCGAGGGAATTGAAGTTTTTTTGAGAGACCAAAATCTTATTGATTCGACTATGTACAGTAATCTTTTTGGAGGCATCAAAATGTATGTAAAAACGGAGGATTTTCAAAGAGCCAACGAAATTTTAAATGATGTAAATTTGTTTTCAGTAGATGATGAACAATAAATTATAATTAAATGAAACTATTCATCACAGGTATCGGAACCGATGTAGGAAAAACTATTGCCTCAGCCATTATAGTTGAAGCTTTGGAAGCCGATTATTGGAAACCTATACAAGCGGGAGATTTAGACTTTACTGATACTCATAAAGTTAAATCCCAAATTTCAAATGACAAATTACAATTCCATTCAAATGCTTATGCTCTAAACACTCCCGCAAGTCCACACTATGCTGCAGCACTCGATGGAATTATTATTGAATTAAAAAAAATAATAGAACCAAAAACAGATAATCATTTGGTAATTGAAGGCGCAGGAGGAATTCTGGTTCCGCTAAACGATAACGATTGTATAGCTGATTTAATTCAAAAAGACTATAAAGTGATCATAGTATCCCGTCATTATTTAGGAAGCATCAATCATACGTTGCTCACTATAGAAGCTTTAAAAAATAGGAAGATTAACATTGCAGGAATCATCTTTTCAGGTGATGAAAATAAAGCAACGGAAGAAATTATACTTAAAAAATCGGGAGCAAAATTTATAGGACGAATTGATAATGAACCTTATTTTGATGCAAATGTGATTTCCTATTATGCAGATAAATTTCGTGATAATCTTTTAAATTTGTAAAGAGGAGAGATAATAGACGGATAGATAATAGAAATTTTATCTTTATTCATCTATCATCTTTTAGTATATCATCTATTATCTAAAAAAAAAAATGAACCTTTCTGAAAGAGACAAACTTTACAATTGGCATCCCTATACGCAACACAAAACTGCCCCTGATTTTCCGGCTATTATCAAAGGCGAAGGCGCTTTGCTTTGGGACGAAAACGGGAAGGAATATATAGATGCAATTGCTTCCTGGTGGGTAAATCCTTATGGGCATTCTAACAAAGTCATTGCCGATGCTATTTATGAACAGCTCACTACTTTGGAGCATGTTTTGTTTGGAGGTTTCACCCACGACAAAGCTGTTTTATTGGCCGAAAAGCTGATGGCCATTTTGCCCAATAATCAAAAGAAACTATTCTATTCTGATAACGGCTCTACTGCTGTGGAAGTAGCGCTCAAATGTGCGTTGCAATATAATTATAATAAAGAAATCAAGAAGATAAAAATCATTGCTTTTGAAGACGCCTTTCATGGTGATACTTTTGGAGCCATGGCGAGTAGCGGGATTACTTTTTTTACCGAGGCATTCAAAGGTTCTTTACTGGAAGTTGTTCGCATTCCTGTTCCGACTAAAGGCAAAGAAGAGCAAAGTTTGAAAGCGTTGCACGATTTGGTTGTAACCAATGAATTTGCGGCCTTTATTTTTGAACCACTCTGTCAAGGCGCAGCCGGAATGGTGATGTATTCGGCTGAGATTTTAGATAAGATGATTTTGATGTGTAAACACAATAATGTATTCACGATTGCCGACGAAGTAATGACGGGTTTTGGTAAAACCGGAAGAACCTTTGCCTCTGATTATTTGGACAATAAACCCGATATGATGTGTTTGTCAAAAGCGTTAACAGGCGGAACTATTCCGATGGCAATAACAACATTCACTCAGGAAATCTTCGATGGATTTTATGGAGATGACACTAATAAAGCTTTCTTTCACGGTCATACTTTTACCGCAAATCCAACAGGATGTGCGGCTGCTTTGGCAAGTATTAGTTTATTGCAGACAGCCGAAACACAAAACAATATTACCCGAATAAACCAATCGCATTTAGACTTTGAACAAAAAATAAAATCACATCCCAAAGTAAAAACAACGCGCGTTCTCGGAGTTATTTTCGCATTAGAAATTAAAACCGAAAGCCAAGAAAGTTATTATGGTACGATGCGTAACAAACTCTATAATTTTTTTGTTGAGAACGGTATTATTTTACGTCCAGTTGGAAACATCATTTACATTTTGCCACCTTATGTTATTTCGGAAGAGCAATTGAAAAAAATATATAGAATTGTTGAACAAGCTGTTGAGATGATTTAAATTTTAACCACGAAGCTATCATAGAAGGCACTAAGACACAAAGTCTTCGTGTGCTTCGTGCAAAACTTCGTGCGCTTTGTGGTTAGATTTTTTTTAAAGAATAACTACCTTTGTCTGACAATAAACAACCATGTTGAAAACCAAAATTGCCATAACTTCCATCGCTTCTTTTTCTCCATTAGGAAATACTTCTGATGACATTTGGAAGGAATATCTGAATCCAAGATCACTAATCATTGAAAAGCAACTAGGGAATATTAAGGCTTTGGTTGCGCCATTATCTGATGATTTAATGCGGGAAGTTGATACATTGCGGAACTCGGATGTTAAATATAGATCGCTAGACAATTCCGTTCTTTATGCTATACTATCGTCAAGAGAAGCAGTTAAAAAAGCAGGTTGGCATAATACAAAATTTGGTATAAATATTGGTTCTTCGCGAGGGGCTACCCAACTTTTTGAAAAACACCATCAAGAATTTTTAGCAACTGGAAGAACCCCAACTTTGTCCTCGCCAACCACAACTTTGGGAAATATTTCGACTTGGGTCGCTCATGATTTGAAATCAAACGGACCTGAATTATCACATTCTATAACTTGCTCCACAGCACTTCATGCTTTGTTAAACGGAATCGCTTGGATGCAGTCGGGTATGGCAGATAGTTTTTTAGTAGGCGGAAGCGAAGCGCCTTTAACCGCTTTTACGATTGCCCAAATGCAGGCATTGAAGATTTATGCTCCGCTTCGACAAGCTCAGCGTGACAATAATGCACAATGTCAGTCTGAGCCTGTCGAAGACCTTTTATATTTTCCTTGCAGAGCTTTTGATTTAAACAAAACCAAAAATTCATTGGCGCTAGGTGAAGGCGCTGCGATGGCGTGTTTGGAAATCGGCGAACATAAAAATGCCTTAGGATATATTACCGGTTTTGGGTATGCTACTGATGATTTGAAACACAGTATTTCCATCACTGATGAAGCGGAATGTTTTCAGAAATCAATGAAAATGGCATTGCAAAATGTTTCATTAGACGAAGTTGATGTTGTTGTGATGCATGCTCCGGGAACTCTAAAAGGGGACAAATCAGAATACAAAGCGATACAAAAAGTCTTCAGTAAAAACCTTCCAATGCTGACGACAAATAAATGGAAAGTGGGCCACACTTTTGGTGCTTCGGGGATGCTTAATATTGAAATGGCGCTTCTTATGATGCAACACCAAAAGTTTATAGGAGTTCCTTTTGTTACGGAACAAAATCGCCGAAAAATCATTCGAAACGTGCTAATAAATGCGGTAGGATTTGGGGGAAATGCGGTGAGTATTTTGCTAAGTACTTAGACAGGATCAGTGTGACAATGCTTAATACAATTAAACATAGGGTTGTCAGTCTGAGCTTGTCGAAGACAATTCGGTTAACTTGGCATAAACCAAATTACTTTCCCAGCCTTTGCGCAATAAGTAATCACAAAACTTTTTCTTCTTTTTTTGCACATTGGTTTCTTTGATGGTTTCCCAATGCCTTTCGGCTAGTTTGTCAAAAGTATCAAGGTATTCTTCTTCGGAGATTTCGGCCAAAGCACTTTTGATATTTTGCGCTGTAATTTGTCGTTGTTTGAGTTCGTTTACAATCCTAATTTTGCCCCAATGTTTAATGCGGTGTTTCCCTCTTGCAAAGCTTCTGGCGAAGCGTTCTTCGTTTAGAAAATTATGTTGGATTAAATGAACAACAATAGCAGCTGTTTCATTTGATTTTATACCAAAATCATATAATTTTTGAACCACTTCCTGATGGCATCGCTCCTGATAAGAACAATAATATTCTAGTTTGAGTTGGGCTTCAGCTACCGTTAGTTTTTCGTTCATAGCAAATGGCACTTCTTAGGATAGCAAAGTTATGGATTTAAACACAATTTAACAGTTTAAAATAGTATGAGAAACCTCAAAAAAGTAGTGGCTGCAATATCTTTTTATCCAAAAAAAATGATAAAAAAATGAAAATTATAGCATGTCGTGTCTTAAACTTTTTTTACCAAAAAGAGTTACTTTCTATGAAACAGTTGAAAAAAATTATGTGAAATTTAGACTAATACAAGAATAATTTTTTCTTTAAGAGTGAAAAGAATAAAAAAAGGCAGGCATTATTATTTCCCTTTTGTTGAAGCTTCCAAATTTCTTTCAATCGCATGACCAGGACGAGACCATTTTGGTTTTTCTCCTAGCGCTTGATATTGTGAATCTGCAGCTTCTACTGTTTTAGGCTGCATCACTTTGATAAATGGTTTTTGAGCCACCAAACCTAAAGTTTCAAACATTTTCATGTCTTCATTAACATCTGGATTTGGAGTGGTTAATAATTTATCACCTGCAAAAATTGAATTCGCGCCAGCAAAGAAACACATGGCTTGACCTTCGCGAGACATTTCTGTTCTTCCAGCAGAAAGGCGTACTTGAGTTTCTGGCATTACAATTCGTGTAGTTGCTACCATTCGAATCATTTCCCAAATCGCTACTGGTTTTTCGTTTTCCATCGGAGTTCCTTCTACAGCCACCAAAGCATTTATTGGCACCGATTCAGGTTGTGGATTTAATGTAGAAAGCGCTACCAACATACCAGCTCTATCCTCAATGCTTTCTCCCATACCAATAATCCCACCGCTACAAACGGTGACATTGGTTTTACGAACATTCTCAATAGTTTCTAAACGGTCCTCAAAACCACGGGTAGAAATCACTTCTTTGTAATAATCTTCAGAGGTGTCTAAGTTATGATTGTAGGCATATAAACCAGCTTCAGCAAGTCGCTGTGCCTGATTTTCGGTAATCATCCCCAAAGTGCAACAAACTTCCATATCAAGTTTGTTAATGGTTCTTACCATTTCTAAAACTTGGTCAAATTCTTCACCATCTTTTACGTTACGCCAAGCAGCACCCATACAAACACGAGAAGAACCATTCGATTTGGCACGCAAAGCTTGCGCTTTTACTTGACTTACCGACATTAAATCATTACCTTCTATATCAGTATGATAACGAGCAGCCTGAGGACAATAACCACAATCTTCTGGACAACCACCGGTTTTTATAGATAATAGAGTGGAAACCTGAACAACATTTGGATCGTGTTGTTCTCTGTGGATTGTAGCTGCTTCGTATAGCAAATCCATCATAGGTTTGTTATAAATAGCAATGATTTCTTCTTTAGTCCAATTGTGTTTTGTGATGCTCATAGGTGCAATTTTATCGTGCACCAAAAGTAGTTAAATTGTACGTAAGTTACAAAACTGTAAAACTTTAATCCGGGATATAGGAATCTTGCTATTTTCATAATAAATGAATTTGAGTGAATATTCGAAACCGCACAAAAAGATTAAAGAAAATATCTTTTTAAAATTTAATTATTTAACATAATAGGAAAATAGAATTATTTCAATTGGCTAATGTAGTTTTTTGCCATTAATTTATCTTTTCCCAACTGAGTTTTTAATGCTTCAACAGATTCGAATTTTTGTTCTGCACGCATTCGATTTAAAAGTGAAACTGTAATTTTTTGATTGTATAAGTCTTGTTTGAAATCAAAAAAATTAATTTCTATGGTTTGTGTCGTTCCGTCTACAGTTGGTCGTGTACCAATATTCATCATGCCGAAAAAAGTTTTCTCGTTTAAAACACTTTTAGCAATATATACACCCTTTAGCGGGATGAGTTTATACTCTTCTTCTATATTGATATTTGCTGTTGGAAAACCAATAGTTCTTCCCAATTGTTTCCCTTTTGAAATCATTCCAGTTAGCGAATAATTGTAACCTAAATACCTAGTAGCTAATTCAATATTTCCTTCTAAAAGAGCATTTCTTATTTTGGTTGAACTAATAGAAACTTCGTTGATTTCTTCTGCCGAAATTTGTTCAACTTCAAAACCATAGGTTTCTCCAAACTGGATTAAATCATCAATAGTAGCAGTTCTATTTCTGCCAAAACGATGGTCGTAACCAATTATTATTTTTTTTATTTTGAAAACATCAACTAAAACTTCTTTGACAAATTCTTCGGCGGTTAGTCTTGAAAATTCTTTGTCGAACGGATGTACAATCAGATTATCAATCCCTAAATTATCAAGTAGTTCTATTTTTTCATCTAGAGTATTGAGTTGTTTCATTTCAGTATCTTCCTGAAGTACCATTCGTGGATGCGGGAAAAAAGTAAGCACTAAACTTTCACAATGCATTGAGTGAGCACTTTTGGTAATTTGCTCCAAAATTTTACAATGCCCAAGATGTACTCCGTCAAAAGTGCCAATGGTTACAATTGTTGGTTTAGTCGCATTGAATGACTTTATGGAATTGAATATTTTCAAGGACATTTAAAAGTATTGCGCAAAAATATGTTTTAGAAATTTAATATAATAATTTTTACCAAAGAAACGAGAAAGGTTCTGATTAAAAAATAAATCAGATTTATAAAACCCTAAAATATAGTTTTTTAAGATGAATTTTTTAATATTCTATTTCTTCAGTAACCTGCGGGACTTCGTTTATTTTGAATTGAAGTTTAAAACGAACCTCTTTCTTTGATGAAGTTATATGTAATTTGCCTTGATTAACTTTGAATAATCCATTTTTACCTCTACAGTTACAATATCTCCCAAAAAGCATTTTGGTATTTTGTAATATCTAATCGGTATAATTTTGATTGGCACTATTATTAGGAATCTCAAAAACAACTTCTTCTCTATATCCTCCGTCATAGGCAACTTGATCTATGTTTTTTTCATAAACAAACTGCAAAACACTTGTTGAATTATTATTTTCTATTTTATATGTTAAGGAGCCGTTAAAGCTGCCAATTTCCAATTTTTTATTTTTTAATAAATATAATTTTTTGGAGCTTTTATTGATAGTGTCAAATTTTAACAGCGTTTTTTCTTCATTCATTTTTTTTGAGGTTTTGCATGAAGATAAACTGATTAACAAACAGGGAAAAAAGATAGCAATAAAAAACCGCATGATTTTTTCTTATAAAAGTTATAAGAAGTATAACAAAAGACGGCATCATTATTATGCTTCAAAGTAAGTTTTACAAATAGAATTAACTAAAAATGCAAGAAAATGTTAAATTTTTAAATGCTTTATTCATTAATTGTGCTTAGAATTTGCAGATTATTTAAACATAACTATCTTTACTCGCTTTTTAATTAACAAACAAATCATGAAAAAACTTTTACTTTTAATTGTATTCATTCTAACCTTCAATTTTTCTTTTTCACAAAGAAATAGTTCATGGAAACTTTTTGAAAACAACAAAGCGATTACATCAGAAAAAATAAGACAAACGCCTTATTCTGTAAACCAAAAATTATTAGAATTCAACGCCGTTCAGTTTAAAGAATCATTGGCTAATGTACCCCAAAAATCTTCAGGAAATAGAGGAGTAGTAATTCAACTGCCAAATATCAATGGAGATTTAGAAAAATTTCAAGTTTGGGAATCTTCAAATTTTGAACCTGCATTGCAAGCTCAATTTCCGGATATTAGATCCTATGTTGGAAAAGGAATAACAGATCCATCAGCGGTCTTAAACTTTAGTCTTTCTCCAAGAGGAATTCAAACTATGATTTTTAGAGCTGATACAGGAACAGAATTTATTGAGCCTTATACCAAAGATAAATCAGTTTATGTGATTTTTGACTCTGCAACCAGAATTGCTGGAAAATTACCTTTTAACTGTAGTACAGAGGATATTGCTATTAACCAAAATTTATCAGATAAATTAGTAAATGTAACACTTTCAAGTGCTCAATCATATAAAACAATGAGACTTGCCCTGTCTTGTACAGGTGAATATGGCCTATATCATGGGGGTACTGTTGCAGGGGCTTTGGACGCAATGAATGCAACAATGACAAGATGTAATGGCGTTTTTGAAAAAGATTTAGCTATCAAACTAATAATAATTGCAAATGATAATTTGGTGGTTTATACCAATGCTTCAACTGACCCATATTCTGTTGCAGCTAGCATGAATAACTGGAATGCAGAATTGCAAGCAACATTAACAAGTGTTATTGGTGAAGCTAACTATGATATTGGTCACCTATTTGGAGCCACAGGTGGAGGTGGAAGCGCTGGATGTATTGGATGCGTTTGTGTAAATGGGGCCAAAGGGAGTGGGATTACTTCACCAATTGATGGGGTTCCACAAGGAGACACCTTTGATATTGATTATGTTGCCCACGAAATGGGGCATCAAATGGGTGCAAATCATTCGTTTACTCATACTACGGAAAATAATGCTGTGAATGTAGAACCAGGTTCAGGATCGACTATCATGGCCTATGCCGGAATTGGCGGAGGCGGAACCGATATGCAAATGCATTCTGATGATTACTTTCACTACAAAAGTATTGCTCAGATTCAAACAAATATGAGATCCCCATCCGAACTACCAGCTGGGGGTACCAAAACATGTCCAGTCAGCACCAGTTTAGCAGTAACTAATCCTAAACCGGGAGTAAGTGTAGCTGGAACGGCGTTTACAATACCAATAGGGACAGCTTTTAAACTCACAGGAACAGGAACAGGAACAGCAGGTGAAGTATTAACCTATTGTTGGGAACAAAATAATGATGCAACTGTAGTTGGAGGAACATCTACTTTTCCATCACCAACAAAAACAGACGGGCCAAATTTTAGATCTCGTCCTCCAAGTGCTTCACCAATTAGATACTTTCCTCAATATTCAGATGTCTTAGCTGGAAATTTGGTTAATACTTGGGAAACCGTCTCAACAGTTGCTAGATCATTAGTTTTTGCCTTTACCGTTAGAGATAATGTTGTTGGTGGAGGTCAAACTAATAGTGCTGCAACAACAGTTACTGTTGTAAATACCGGAGCAGCATTTGCCATTACAAGTCCAAATACAACGAATGTTTCCTGGAATACAGCTTCAACGCAAACCATAACTTGGAGCGTTGCAGGGACAACAGGAAATGGCATCAACACAGCTAATGTAAATATATTATTATCGACTGACGGCGGGGCAACTTTTCCTATTGTTTTAGCTGCAGGCACTGCTAATGATGGGTCAGAAACGGTAACACTTCCTTCTACACCTTCACCTACCTGCAGAATTATGATAGAAGCAGTAGGAAACATATTTTATGCTGTATCCAAAAATATTGCACTTGGTTATACTATTAGTACCTCTTGTAATACTTATACAAATTCTACTTCATTACCAATTCCTGATGGAGCAGGAGCAGAAGTGTCTGGAGGAGTGGCTACAAGTACTATAAACGTACCTATAACAGGTGTGATTTCGGATGTAAATATAGGATTGAATGTTACACATACTTATCCAAATGATTTAGTAATTGCTATAGACAGTCCCGGAAATGTAACCGAGGCTCCTGTTTGGAATAGAGCTTGCGCAGGGAACAACAATTTTAATGTTACTCTAAATGATGGTTCGCCGGCATTTACTTGTGTGGCTAATATGACTGGGACATTTTCACCTTCATCTCCTTTATCTGTTTTTAATGGTGGACAAGCAAACGGGACATGGACATTATCAGCTTCAGATTCTTATAATCAAGATACCGGAACATTGAACTCTTGGTTCGTTCAAGTTTGTACTGATGTTTACACATTATCAACTCCAACAGTTGGTTTTGCTGATTTTGCGGTGTATCCAAACCCAAATAATGGGAATTTCAATATTCAATTTACAAGCAACGCTTCAAATGGAAACGGAGTAAAAGTGTTAGTACACGATATGAGGGGGAGAGTTATTTTAGAAAACAATTTTGAAAATAGCACTACATTTAATCAAAACATTCAATTAACTAATGCTCAAGCAGGAGTTTATTTATTGACAGTTACTGATGGTGATGTAAAAGAAACGAAAAAAATAGTTGTAGAATAATCGTTAATCATAAAATAGTTTAGAAAGAGGTGTTAGTAACACCTCTTTTTTATAGCATGAAATACTTCAGTTTTTAAATTGTAGCATTATACTTATTTATAATGCTAATAATTTCAGAAAAACCGATAAAGAATCAATTTTCAACTCAATTTTGTGTTAAAAAACATTTCACACAAAGCATTTGCTTATTTTTGATTTCTTTAAAATTAAAAAAACACTAAAAATGAAATTAAAATTACTTTTTGCATTACTTGTTTTTCAAGTAAGTTTTGCACAACATAGAACTTGTGGAATGCAAGAAAAACAGGCTCAAATAATGAGCAATCCAGTTCAAAGACAAGCGTCTCTTGAACAACAAAACAAGTTTAATGTTGAATTACAAAAAATAGTCTCTAATAAAAACGGCAATAGTATTAATGCAGTAATAAGAATTCCAGTAGCGGTTCACTTTCCTGCTGTAGCCACTAACTCTTCATTAAAAGCTTGTTTTAGAACATTAGCACAATCACAAGTCAATACCTTAAATGCGGATTACAAAGGTACAAATGCTGACATCTCTAACTATACTGCAGATGCGTCATTTTATCCTGGCACCAACACGGGAAGTTTACAAGTAGAATTTGTATTAGCCACTCAAAATCATCCTCCCGGAACAGGCTTGGTTAATGGTGACTTAGCTGTAACTTTCGGAACCGATTTCTTAGGGAATAACGATAATGAT
Organism: Flavobacteriaceae bacterium; assembly: GCA_947478365.1. Lineage (GTDB taxonomy): Bacteria > Bacteroidota > Bacteroidia > Flavobacteriales > Flavobacteriaceae > Flavobacterium. The sequence goes on from CANJWG010000004.1 coordinate 49,101, forward strand.
GCTACTTGGGCGGGTTATTTAAATTTAGTTTGTAGAAATATTGGAGGTGGAACATTAGGTTACTCAAACCTAGGCGCTTCACCTTCAGCCGGAGATTGTGTTGTAATTAATAAAGCTGCTTTTGGATCAGGAAGTGGCTGTACGGGTTATGTTCCTGGAGCTCCATACGATTTAGGAAGAACATTGACTCATGAATTAGGGCACTATTTCAATTTAGATCATACGTTCAATGGTTGTGATGGCGCTAATTGTGCCACATCTGGAGATAGAATTTGCGATACCCCTGCATTAAACGTTGAAAATTATGATTGCCCTGCTGCAGGAGATGTTATGGGTTGCTCAAATTATGCTCTAACCATGAACTATATGGATTATACAAATGATGCCTGTATGTATATGTTTACCGCTGGTCAGGCAGCAAGAATGTTAGCTTGGTATAACACCATTGCGGGGGAGTTTAAAAGTAATGTTTTAGGAAATGAATCATTTTTTAAAAATGATTTTAGTATATATCCCAATCCAAATAAAGGGAGTTTTACCATTCAATTTACAAGTAATTCTTCAAACGATAACGGAGTTAAAGTATTTGTTCACGATATGAGTGGAAGACTAATTTTGGAAAGTAATTTTGAAAATAGCGCTTCATTTAATCAAAACATTCAGTTAAACAATGCGCAAGCTGGAGTTTATTTGTTGACGGTTACTGATGGAGAAATGAAACAATCCAAAAAAATTGTTGTTGAATAATCCATTAATTATAAAATAGTTTAGAAATAGGTAATAATATTTTTTGCAAAGAATAATTATATAAAAGCTAATAATCTAGTAGAACTCTAAAGAACAAATAGTATCCAATTTCTATAGTAATAATTTTGTCGTTTGAAATAATTAATTAATTTTGAAAACTTTAAAAAAACAACACCAAAAATGAAATTAAAATTACTTTTCGCATTACTTGTTTTTCAAGTAGGTTTAGCACAACAAAGAACTTGTGGTTCACAAGAATTGATGCAAACAATCATGGATAATCCAGTCCAAAGAGCAGCGTATCTTGAACAACAAAACAAGTTTGATGTTGAGTTGCAAAGATTAGAATCTAATACATTAAGAAGTACTAATGCGGTAATTAGAATTCCTGTAGCAGTACATTATCCTACTGCAGGTGCAGTAACGGAAACGGTAAAAACCTGTCTTCGCCGTTTAGCGCAAAAACAAATTGATATTCTAAATGCCGATTATAATGCAGCAAATACTGATATTTCACTCTGGAATTCGGTTAGCAGTAATTATCCAGGAACGAATACGGGAAGTTTAAATGTGCAATTTGTTATTGCTACTTTAGATCATCCTCCTGGAACTGGCTTGGCTGAAGGAAGCGTAGCAGTAACATTTGGAACCGATTTTATTGGAGCCGGGGATAGATTTTGTACAAACGGTTGTAATCAAGATACTACATGGAATGGTTATGTAAATATAGTTGTTACAAATATTACAGGTGGAATTCTTGGATTTTCACCTGTTGGAGGAACTCCAGGAACAGGCAAGACTGTTGTTATCGACAATAATGCTTTTGGAGCGGCGTTATCCCCGAATCCTGCAACTTGTACAGGATTTGTACCTGGCGCTCCCTATAATAAAGGAAGAACCCTAACTCACGAATTAGGTCATTATTTTAATTTAGACCATACTTTTCAGGGTTGTGATGGAGCAAATTGCACGTCTTCTGGTGATAAAGTTTGTGACACACCTTCAACTGACCAACCACGATATGATTGTAATGCTGCTGATAATCCACCAGACCCTGCTGTTTCAGGAGTTCCAGTAAGTACTTGCGGCGAATTACAATTAACGATGAACTATATGGATTATGTAGAAGATGCTTGTATGTATATGTTTACGGCTGGTCAAGCAACAAGAATGTTGGCACATTATAATTCTATTAAAAATCAACTTTCTACAACTGCTTTATCCAATGAGACGTTTTTAGAGAATCAGTTTAGTCTTTACCCAAATCCGAATAAAGGGAGCTTTACGATTGAATTTAAAGAACTAGCTAACAGTTTTTCAGTTGAAGTTTATGATGTAACAGGAAAAACTATTTATGAAAATAACTATGAGCAGTCTTCAAATTTAATTCAGGTTATTAATTTAGATAACCCTTCAAGCGGCATCTATTTTGTTAATATTAAAAGTGACAAAGGCATGGTAACTAAGAAATTAATTATTGAATAATTAATTTTCACATAATAACAAAAAACCCTTTCATTTGAAAGGGTTTTTTATTTACCATTAAAACTGTTCATAGTTTCATTTAATCCGGACAAAGCAAAAGATTCTACTATTTGTTTAGCCACTTCAAATCGTTCCGAAAGTTTCTCTTTTTCAATATCATTCCATTCGCCTAGAACATAATCTACTTGTTGTCCTTTTTTGAACTCATCACTAATTCCAAAACGGAAACGTGGATATTCAGAAGTATTTAAAATAAGTTGGATGTTTTTCAATCCATTATGCCCACCATCTGTTCCCTTTCCTTTTATTCTAATTGTGCCAAAAGCTAAATTCAAATCGTCAGTAATGACCAAAATATTTTCTTTGGCAATGTTTTCTTTTTGCATCCAATAGTGAACTGCCTTTCCACTCAGATTCATATACGTATTGGGCTTAAGCAGGATCAGTTTTCTTCCTTTTATTGTGAATTCAGCAACAGCTCCCAATTTAGCGGTTTCAAAAGACACACCTTGTTTAGAAGCTACATAATCTACTATTTTAAAACCGATATTATGCCTTGTATTTACATATTCGGCGCCAATATTACCAAGTCCGACAATTAGGAATTTTTTACTCATTTCTTCTGCTATTTCAGAGATTGTCTTTTTTATAAACAGATTTTTAATCCAATTCATGTTGTAAAAGTAAACTAATTTCATTTCATAAAAAAAGCATCAGTTTTACTGATGCTTTTTTAAATAGGA
>CANJWG010000005.1 GCA_947478365.1 Flavobacteriaceae bacterium
GTATTGTCGAGTTACCATTAAAAGATTTTTTGGATGATAAAATTATCGTTACCAATACCATGAAGACATCCTACGCGGGAAACATTGAAGTTCCTGGTTTTCAAGTAAATGAACACTTCGTTTGGGGTGCAACAGCCATGATGTTAAGCGAATTGAAAGAAACATTAAAATTAGTTTTATAAAGTTTTAGTTTTGTAGATTTGCAACCCGATTCCGATTCCGAAGATTTTGGGTGGAAATGGATTAATTAAAAATAAATTATGGGGTTATTTAAAAGAAATCCTTTTGGTCATATACTTTTTATCAAAAAATGGTTAATTAGAATTTTTGGTGTTATCACTCACAGAAGATACAGGGGTTTTAACGAATTACAAATCGACGGTTCCGAAATCATCGCTTCTTTACCAGCTAAAAACGTACTGTTTATTTCAAATCATCAGACTTATTTTGCCGATGTTGTAGCAATGTTTCATGTTTTTAATGCTAGTCTTTCAGGAAGGCAAGATACTATTAAAAACGTAGGATATTTGTGGCAACCAAAGATGAATATATATTATGTTGCTGCAAGTGAGACCATGAAATCAGGTTTATTACCTCGTATTCTGTCATATGTCGGTTCCATTTCGGTAGAAAGGACTTGGCGAGCCGGAGGAAAAGACGTAACCGAAAAACGGGAAGTAAATCCTAACGATACTGAGAATATCAGAATTGCACTCGAAGATGGTTGGGTAATTACGTTTCCGCAAGGAACAACAAAGTCTTTTAAACCGGTTAGAAAAGGAACAGCACATATTATTAAGCAATACAAGCCTATAGTGGTACCAATAGTAATTGACGGTTTCCGTCGTTCATTTGACAAAAAAGGGTTGCGTTTAAAAAAGAAAAATATATTGCAATCGTTTATCATTAAAGAACCTTTGGTTATTGATTATGATAACGAAACGATTGAGCAGATTGTTGAAAAAATAGAATATGCCATAGAGCAGCATCCATCATTTTTAAAAGTGATTCCAGCCGAGGAAATCGAAGAACAAGAGCGCCTAAACAAACTTAGAGAATGGAATGTTGATAATAAAGAGATTCCGTAATTAACTCGAATTTTCTTTTTTACAAATCTATTTTCTTTAATTCTTTATAATTGGAATTGAGTTTTCGGAGTAAAATGCCATACAATAATCGGTAGAATAACCAAACCAATCCAATAAATAAGATAATACTCAAAAGCATTATACCAACCGTAACAATCAAAGTGTTATAATTGTTTTCATTTGCGATTTGGTTTTTTACTATTTCCATTCTTGGATTAAATTCAAATTCCATTATAAAGGCGGCAATCATACTCAGGAGTGACATTAACAAATTATACCAAACGTAATACTTAACTGTTTTACGTGTTTTTAAAATGTCGTGCATTAACTGATTGGTTGAAGCTGTAGTCGAAATCTTGATATAGTTTTTATAAAAATTGTAGATGAACCATAAAATCACTACATAGTTTACAACGTTTAGAACTTGGAAATACATACTAAGATTTTCCGCGTTAAGGTTTTTCAAGTATTCATCAACTTTGAAAAAAATGCTAATGACTGCCCAAAACAATACTTCAATGATACTGATAATCAAAATCCATTTCACAATAGACGATGATTTTTTGTGCAGCATTTTATAAATTTCACTTTCGGAAACTTGCTCGTAAGAATGGCTATCTTTTTGCCACGCTTTTTTTAATAAATCCAACTCTTCCATAATCCTTAGGGATTTAATATTTTTTTTAATTTACCTTTAATTCTGTTCATTTTTACTCGAGCATTTACTTCACTTATACCCAGAGTCTCTGATATTTCAGTATAATCTTTGTCTTCTAAATATAGAAAAACGAGTGCTTTTTCGATATCATTTAACTGTTGCACCGCTTTATACATCAACTTGATTTGTTCTTCTTCTTCAAAGTTGTATTCTTCTTGTGATATGAAATGTTTTTGTCCTTCGAATGATGTGGTTGCCACTGTGCGTGTACTTTTTCGATAAAGCGTAATGGCAGTGTTCAGCGCCACACGATAAGCCCAAGTTGAGAATTTAGAGTCTCCTCTAAATTTTGGGAATGCTTTCCAAAGCTGAATGGTAATTTCCTGAAACAAATCTTTATGTGCATCTTCATCATTGGTATACAACCGACATATCTTGTGGATAATGTTCTGATTGTCCTTTAATTGCTTTACAAATAATTGTTCCAGATTGTCACTCATAGTCTCGTTAGTAATAAAAGCATCTGTTTTGTTACATTTCAAAGATATTAATTAGACACTAATAAAGGAATGTTTTTTATCGGTTACATACTGAATTATTCGTTTATTCGTGGCAAAAAATAAAAGTTATCTTTGCAGCCTAAATTACTAGCATAAAAAAATGGAACTAGGGCATTACAATACACTCAAAATAGTACGTGAAACCAAAGTTGGACTATTTTTAACCGATGGAAAAGACGATGTTTTACTCCCGCTGAAATATGTTCCAAAGGAATATAATATAGGTGATGAGCTAATTGTTTTTGTTTATCTTGATCATGAAGAAAGACCGGTGGCAACAACATTGGAGCCCTATATTCTGATGGATGAATTTGGATTGCTTCGTGTTAATTATGTTAATAATATCGGTGCTTTTTTAGATTGGGGTTTAGAGAAAGACATATTCGTTCCGTTTAAAGAACAAGCGAGGCCTATGGAAAAGGGAAAACGCTATTTGGTCTTTGCTTACATTGATGAAAAAACCAATAGAATTGTAGCTTCCAGTAAAACCAATCAATTTTTGAACAATGAAAATTTGACTGTTGCTGTTGGAGATGAAGTAGATTTAATCATTTCGCACATTACCGAAGTCGGAATTAATGTCATCATCAACGACATACATAAAGGATTATTATACAAAGACCAGGTTTATGATGATATCCGAACCGGAGATAGGATGACAGGTTATATAAAAGCCATTCGACCTGATAATAAAATTGATGTTTCGTTGCAAAAATTGGGATATCAAAATATTGAACCTAATGCCGAAAAAATCCTTGACGAGCTTAGAGCCAGCAGAGGTTTTCTACGATTGAATGACAACAGTAATCCGGAAGACATTAAAACGGTGTTGAAGATGAGTAAAAAAACTTTCAAAAAAGCCATTGGTTCACTCTACAAAGACAAACTTATCGAAATTAAAGACGACGGAATTTATTTAGTTACAGCTTAATCATTCTTCGCATTCTGTTTCAGGCGGAAGCGGCTTTTCTATTTCTGTTTTCTTTTCGTAAAAAAGACTGCTTACCATACTCAAAGTAGCATAAGGTCTGTTAGAATATTTATTTCCCAAACAAATAACAGTTACGGTATCTTTTTTTACCGGAACAAAAGACGTGTTGTTTCCATGCCACCAACCGTTATGGTATATCATTTTTTCATTATTTGGAGGTAAAAAACGCATTCGCATTCCCAAGCCATAATCTTTAATTGGTTTTTCAACATGTCCGGCACTGTAACCAAAATAAGCTTCCTGCAAAAGTTCCTGCTTAATAAATTCAGGCGAATAGGTTCCCATATCAAACTTTACTAAATCTCTTGGTGTCGAATAAATATTTTTATCACCATACAAATCATCAAACTGATCCCATGGAAATATAGTATTTCCTCTATAGGATTTTGAAGCCGTTTCTCTATCCGTATCATAGTTAAAAACAAAGGTGTTGTTCATTCCCAACGGTTTAAAAATCAATTCCTGCATGGCTTGTCGATAGTTTAAACCGGTAGCTTTTTCAATAATTAATGCTAAGATTACGTAATTGGTATTGCAATAATCAAAATGGGTATCATTCGGAGTTTTTAATCGGAATTTATTTTGCGCTAGTAAATTATAAATATCTTGATTAGTCAGTACTTTTTTTCGATTCCAATTCTTTTTCATCAATCCGGGAAAGTTAGCATAATGAGGTAATCCACTTCTGTGATTGAGTAGTGTTCTAATAGTTGTTTCTTTATAAGGGAATTTCGGAAGCCAATCGGTTACTTTTTGGTCAAGCATTATATTATCTTGCTGAACCAATCTTAATATTGCTGTAGAAGTCAAGACTTTACTAACAGAAGCTAGGTGTATCGGAGTTGTTCTGTCAATTTTTTGTCCCGTTTTTGCATTCGCATATCCCTTATAATCTTCATAAAGTACAAGGCCATTTTTGACTACAATGAAACCTCCACTATAAAAAGGGGAGTTAATATTTTTATTGTAAAAGGAATCAATAAAATGTCTTTTTTCTGCTATATAGGCTTCCGAAACAGTTCCCATTTTTATCTGAAATGGAGAAGTTACATGAAGACTATCATCTTTTGGATTTCCTTCATTTGAATCCACAAAATCACGACCAGTTTTTGGACTAGAAAAGTAGAATAGCGTTGATAAAATAAAAGTAATTAAGGTAATCTTCATAGCGTACAATTATACCAATATTTAACCAAAATAAAACCCAAATCTTTCTAAAAGTTATTAGCTATTTATTAAAAAAAAATAAACCTGACAAGTTTTTTAATCCAGGTCAGGTTCAAGGGCAAAAAGCAATAAATACTAACGTAACTTTTAAAGGGTAACTTTTATCGGAAGTGTATAAAGTGTTCTCATTTTTTCTCCGTCTTTATAGCCTGGCGCCCATTTTACTTTAAGTGATCTCAACACTCGAATAGCTTCTCTTTCCAGATTTTTATCGGAACTTCTTAATACTTTAATATTACTCATTCCGCCATCTTTTTCAATAACAAAAGACATTATAACACTGATGATACTTAAATGTTCATCAACCTCAGGTTTTTCAATATTGTTGCCTACATACTCGTAGAATTTTTTTATTCCACCGGGATATTCCGGAAGTCGGTCTAATGTGCCACTTAGCACAGGTTCACTTCCTACGGTTGTAGGAGCGGTAGTAGTTAGAGTAGGGCTTTCTCCGTCTGTTGAATTAGAAACTGTCGAACCGGTTTCGGTTCCATTGCCAGAAGTATTTGAAGTCATTGGTATTGTTGCGGTTACCGGAACCTCTATTTCTTCAGGAGTTGTAGACGCTACATATTTTTTAAATTTATTTGGCGAAGTAGCTGTAGCTTGAATATTTGGAGCTATAGTTTTCGTTGGCTCAACTCTAGGTCTTAGTTTTACAAGTATAATTGTTGGTGAAGCCGGACAGTTAATTGTTGTAGGTTCAGGCTTACTCCCGAAAGAAGAAAATAAGAACCAACCACCAAGTAGAACTAAAATTAGTGTTAAACCACCAAGAAATGCAAATAATGTGGTTCGGGAATTTTCCTGACGTAACTGATACGCTCCATAAGCTTTGTTCTTGTCTTCAAAAACCAGATCTATCCAGTTTTTTTCATAAATACTAACGTTTGACATGATTAAATGATTTAAAAGTTAAGTATCTATGTTACATAAGCGAGTGGTTTTTAACATATAACGAAGGAATTTATAAAATAGTATGTGATTTAATCAAAATTTTAAAATATAAAACAGCAAAATCCTTTAAAAACAAGAGTTTTTAGTAGCATATTTCACAAAAAGGGATGATTATTTTTTACTTTCGATTATTTCTGCCAGTAGTTTTTTGGCGCGAAGCAATTTTATCTTAACGTTGCTCAAAGGTTCATTGAGTTGTTCTGAAATTTCCTGATAACTCATTTCCTGAAAATAACGCAGTTGAATTACTTCTTGGTAATGAGGTTTTAATTCTTTAATGAATTGCAATAACCGGGATAAGTTTTGTTCTATAATTAATGCGTCTTCAACTGATGGAGTAGTATCGGCAACATAATAGGCGAGTTGATCTTCTTCATCTGTGATTTCAACAAAAACATTCGATTTTTTTTTGCGAAGCATATCAATATGGACATTTTTGGCAATGGCAATCAACCAAGTGTTAAACTGAAATTCGGGGTTGTAAGTGGCAATTTTGTCAAAAGCTTTAGAGAAAGTTTCAATGGCAATATCTTCAGTATCGGTTTCGTTTTCCGTGCGTTTAAGCATAAAGCCGTATACTTCATTCCAGTAGTGGTCTAGCAAATACGTAAAGGCAACCTGGTCGCCTTTTTTAGCTTTTTCTATATATGCGTTTATTTCCAATGTACTGGTTTTGAGAAAGCATTGGTAACAAAAATGTTGAATTGTGTAAAAATTAAAACTATTTCAATTATTGGAAACCAATACATTACGTCTTTTTCTTTAAGTTTCCCTGCTGCAAATCCCATAGTAACCCAAGCAAAAATATAACGAAAACCAATCATGCTTACTACAGCAATCCATTGAAATTGAAATGCTAATAAAATAATTGATAATAAAAGAAATAGCAATTGCGAAACATAAAAAAGACCTAGCTGATTTCTGTCAAATAGTTTATAATGTTTGGCTGTAGTTACATGACGACGTTTTTGGGCAAACCAATCTTTAAAAGAAGTTTTTGGTTTGGAATAAGTGAAACTATCGGGCAAAAAACAAATCGTTGTATTCTTTTTTTCGGCTGCCTGATTAATAAACAAATCATCATCTCCGGAACGTATTTTCATATGATCCATAAACCCACGCACTTTGAAAAACTCTTCACGTTTATAGGCCAAATTTCGACCAATGCCCATATAAGGTTTGCCAAGTTTTGCCCAAGAAAAATATTGTATTGCCGTTAATAAAGTTTCAAATCGAATTATTTTATTTAGGAATGAACCGCCAATTTTTTCATAGGCACCATAGCCCAAAACAATAGTTTTTTCTACTGTAAACTGAGAACTCATATTGGCAATCCAATTTTTTGAAGATGGAACGCAATCAGCATCTGTAAATAAAAGATATTCGTGTTTTGCAGCTTTGATTCCAAGTGTTAAGGCATATTTTTTATTACCCCAAAAAGCTTCGTTATTTTCTACTTTTACCAATTTGATATTGGAATGTAGTTTTTCAAATTCTTCAAAAATCTCCAACGTATTATCGCTTGATGCATCGTCAATCAATACAATTTCGAATTGCGGATAATTTTGCTCAAGAAGCAACGGAATTAATGTTTTGATATTTTCTTCTTCGTTTTTAGCACAAACCAATACAGAAACTGGGATTCTTTTAGGCGTTTCGGTTTGGGGTTTAGCAAATGAAAATTTACCAAAAACTACAATGTAATAAAGGAACTGAATAATAACAATGGCAACAAATAAACAGAAAATAGATAATAACATAGTGCTTTTTCGACTTTTAAAAAGGATTCCAAATGTACAAAATCAATTATGAAATTTAGATTAAGAATGCTGAAATTATTTTCTGTTTTTTCATTTCCTTGGCTACTTCAATAGATATATAATTATTTGAGTTTTCCAGATTTAAAACGACAGTTAGGTAGTTTTTGTCATCTCTGTTTAGAGATAATTACTATAGTTGTAATTTCAATTTAGAAGGAAAATATTACATGAGCTAGATTACATTAACCTCCGCCTCAATGACGATTCCAAATTCCTTTAAAACGGTAGCTTGAATATCCTTTGAAACCGCTAAAATTTCCTGTCCGGTTGCATTACCATAATTTACTAAAACCAAAGCCTGATTTTTATGAATTCCCGCATCACCAAAACGTTTTCCTTTAAAACCAGCTTTTTCAATCAGCCAGCCAGCCGGGACTTTTACTTCGGTTTCTGAAATTACATAATGTGGCATTTCGGGATGTAAATTATGTGCTTTTTCGTATTGTTCTTTTGAAATAATTGGATTTTTAAAAAAACTTCCGCTGTTGCCTAATTCTTTTGGGTCAGGCAATTTGCTTTTACGAATGGCAATTACCGCATTAGAAACATCTTTTAAAGCAGGAGTAACAACGTTTTGTTTCTCTAATTCCTTAGTTATATCCCCGTAAGATGTATTAATTTTGTGGTTGCGTTTGGTCAGTTTAAAAACGACAGAAGTAATAATAAACTGGTCTTTGACGTCGTGCTTAAAAATACTTTCCCTGTATCCAAACTGACATTCTTCTTTAGTGAACGTTTTCATTTGTTGCGAAGCAATATTCATAGCATCACACGAAATAAAAGTGTCTTTAATTTCGGTGCCATAAGCACCAATATTCTGCACCGGTGTTGTACCAACATTTCCAGGAATGAGCGACATATTTTCTAAACCACCAAAATTTTGACCAATTGTCCAAAGCACAAATTCATGCCAATTTTCGCCAGCCATACTTTCTACCCAAACAAAATCTTGATTTTCTTTAATTATCTTTTTTCCTTTCAAATCAATATGAATTACCAAAGCTTCAATGTCTTGTGTTAATAACATATTGCTTCCACCTCCAAGAATGAATTTGGTTTTAGATTGATTTTCTTTTACTATTGATTTTAACTCTTCTATAGTATGAACTGCCACAAATTCTTTGGCTTTTGCTTCTATTCCGAAGGTGTTGTATTTTTTTAGAGAGTAATTTGTTTGAATAACCATAGACAGTGAATAACGTTTTACAAAAGTAAACAAAGTGTTAAACGAATTTTTTAAAATAGTTTTTATACCAAATATGAAGCATAAAAATAGGCATAATATACGGCATTAGTTTTATATTTCCTTTACGCAATTCGGCAACCAGTTTCTTTCCGTCTAGATTTTCTAAAAAGTTCATTTCAAAAATCGGACTGGTAGCAAAAGCGTCTAATTCGACTTTAAATGCGGGATAATCTATTAAATAATTATACCAAGGTGCACTCAAACCAATTTTTCTAAAATTAAGAACCTCTTTAGGAAGTTTGTTTTTCATTGTTTCTTTGAGGATGAATTTTCCTTTTTTTCCTTTAAAAAACCAATGGTCTTCTAATGTTCCCAGTCCAGCTATTAAACGATAATCCAAAAATGGTTCACGACATTCGATAGAAGTTCCCATGGTGCATCGATCATTTCTATCAAGTAGTGAACACATATAGGTATGTTGATCAAAATACAAAATTTGACGCTGTGGATGGTTTGGATATAACTTCTTGGCCTCTTCTAAAATCTCACGACGATATTGATTAAAAGGCATTTCTTTTCTTCCATAAAAAGACATTATATCTTTTGGAAAAGCATTGGAACTATTGAAAATAATCAAATCATCTACTTTATCAATTTTAGAATAACGCAACAATTTATTATATCTTGGTTTTTTATTAAAACGTTCCATCAAAGTCAATGCTGAAACTACTTTAAGTAATGAAGGATTTTTTAGAGCTTTGTAACGCACATAACCACCCATAAGTTCATCAGCACCTTCGCCAGAAAGCAATACTTTTACCTTTGGTTTGGCCAATTTCGAAATGGCTAATAAATGAGGTTCATTCAAGTGCATCAAAGGTTCATCTTGATAATAGGTTGATTCCAATAAGTTTTCGTATAATGAATGGTTATCAAGTTGTGTTTTGTTGAAATTGTATTGATATTCTTCTGTTATTTTTTTTGCTAAAAAGGATTCGTTGTGTTCACCTTCAGCAAATCCAATATTGAAAGTATCTATGTTTTTATAATCTTGATGATACAATGAAGAAAGTATAGAACAAGAATCCAATCCGCCACTTAATAGCACTCCAACGGGCACATCACTGACCATTCTTAACCGAACAGATTCGAAGAAAGTTTCTTCAAACCATTCTTTTGGGTTTTTGATTATTGGAAAATTCTCAATTTCCGATTTTAAACTCCACCATTTAGAATAGGTTGTATAACCATCGTTTTCTAAAACCATATAATGACCTGGGAGCACTTTTTTTACTCGGTTGTATAAAGTGTTTTCTCCAGCTACAAAGCGATTGAAAAAATATTCATCTAATCCATTTTCTGAAATTTCTAAAGGAACACCTGCTGTAAAAAGCGCTTTTTGTTCTGAAGCAAAATAAATGGCATTTTGATAAAAAACATAATACAAAGGTTTGACCCCCATTCTATCACGAGCTAGTATCAATTTTTTAGCTTCGGTATCCCAAATAGCAAAGGCAAACATTCCTTGAATTCGGTTCAAGAAATTCATACCATAAAGCTCAAATAGTAGCATCAAAACTTCAGTATCTGAACCAGTTTTAATAACAAAACCTTTGCTTTCTATCTCAGTATAAAATGATTTGTAGTTGTAAATTTCACCATTGAAAACCATTGTGTACCTTTTGTTTTCTGAAATAAAAGGTTGATGTCCGGCTGCACTAGTATCTATAATTGATAAACGTCTATGACCTAAACCAATATTGTCTTGAATGAAAAAACCAGCATCATCAGGACCACGATGTTCTATGGCATCACGCATTTTCAAAAGTTGATTTTGGTCAACTTTATCCTGATTGAATTTTAGAATACCATTTATTCCACACATAGTTGATAAATCTTAATTTTTGGTTATCAGTTCATGATAGATTAGGGCAATTTTTTTCATGTTGATAGCATAATTGGCGTGCTCTTCGATAAATTTTCGGTTTCTTTTTATCACGGCTTCTCGCCAAAGGTTTCTTTCAAAAGCATATTGCAATTCTTTTGCTAAAATAATATGATTATTACTTGGGATTAATATGCCATTTTCATGATTGTTTATCCAACAACGGTTGCCTGGTAAATTAGTAACTATGGGAAAACAACCACATGCCATAGCTTCAAAAAGTGATGCAGAAACGCCTTCGGTTATGGGAGTACTGATATATATATTAGCTTGTTGTAAATACCTTGGGATTTCATTGTTATTAACTCTTCCGGCAAAATCAACTTCATTACCTATTTTTAATTCATTTGCCAACCATTTTAATTTTTTTGATTCAGTTCCGTTTCCAACAATGGTCAGTTTAAAGGGAATATTTTTTTGCTTTACAATTGAAAACGCTTTTAAAATCAAATCATGATTATATTCTGGTTCCAAAGAACGAGTCACAACGGCATTTATCATTCTTTTATCTGAAGTATCATTAAATTGAAAAAAATCTAAATTAATTCCTTTGGGCAAAATCATTACTTTTTCCATATTAACTTGACTTTCTTTCATATCTTCAGCTAATGAATTTCCCCAAGCATGAATTAAATCTGCCTTTTTGAAAGCATAATTTTGGAGTATTTTTTTAAAAATGTATGACGGGGTATTACGTGGCCATAAATCCGTAATCCCTTGTTGCGCAATTGCCATTGGTTTTAAACCCGAAATTGCAGCTAAATAGCCATAACTCGTCGTTCGCTCTGCTATGACCATGTCGGGGTTAAATTTTTTAACAATACTTTTAATAGTTAAAATTGCTTTGGCCAATTCAAATAGTCTTTTAATTCTATTGATTCCTTTACTACTGGTTTGGAGTTCCCAAGTGACGATCTCAAAATTGCCAAATTCAATAAGTCCATTCATCCAAGTTATAGCATCAGCACGATAGGTTTCTCCTAGAAATAAAATTTTTTTTTTGGACATATTTATTTACTCTTCAGTTTCTAACGCACGATTTAAAAAGTCATTCATCGGTTTTAAAATGATTAACTTTTCAGCTATCATTTTACTAAAATTTGGGTCATAAAATAGTTTGTCATCAATCCTTTTTGAAGCTGTATAACTTTTTAATTTCAAAAACTCTATAGCCGGATGATTTGGGTCAAAATCTTTTGGTGCTTTTTTTAGTGTGTTATTATCATCGCGGGTGAGCGCACCAAATTCTGATTTGAATTTTTTATCATTGATAATTGTTTCTAAGTCTTCATAAAAAAAAGCAATTTCTTTTCTGATGCGTTTTAATTCATTTGGCTCCGGACACCATACTCCGCCTGCTATAAAGGATTTTCCTTTTTCAAAATGAATGTAATAGCCTGGGCTGTTTTTAGAAAATTTATTTTGTGTAAACCATATACCTATATTGGTTTTGTATGGTGATTTGTCTTTTGAAAAACGAATATCACGATTGATTCTAAATGTACAATTTTTTACTTCCAATGGCTCTAATGATTTGTCCAGTGGCTTTAGTTCTGACAAAACAGCTGAGATATAATTATGATAGTCTTTCTTATAGCTTTCATACCGTTTTTTGTTGGCATGCATCCATTCGGTGTTGTTATTGGCAACTAAGTCTTCAAGAAATTGGACAGCTTGTTTGGTTATCATATTACAAATGTTTTTTCAAATCTTCTTCTGAAATATAACCTACGTTTCGCCATACTTCTTTCCCTTTTTCATAAATGATTATGGTTGGCAACCCATCTAATTTCATTTGTTCTACGATTGTTTTATTTTCATCAGCATCCAATTGTACTATTTTAATCTTTTCAATCATTTCTGTTTGAAACTTCAATATGTAAGGATTCATTTTTTTACATGGTGCACACCATTTGGCATTGAAATCAATCATTACTCTATCGCTTGACTTTACCAATTCGCCATATTCTTGATCACACATTCCAATGATTTTAGTATTTGGTTCAGAATTAGCATTACCTTCTGCTTTCCATTTCATGATGCCTCCGTCAAGATTATAGATTTCTTTGAAACCCAATTCGGCTAATTTATCTGCGGCTTGTGCACTTCTTCCGCCTAATTTGCAATACACAAAAATTGGTTTTGATTTATCATAAGTACTTGCTTTAGCAACAAAATCATCACCATTCCAATTTACGTTTTTTGCATCACCTATTTGTTCGGAGCTATATTCTTCAGGTGTTCTGACATCTAATAATTGTGGGTTTTCATTATTTTTTAGCTTTTCAGTAAATGATTTTGAATCAATAGTATGAATAGCATTGGATGTTTGTCCGTGGCAGCATATAAAAAGAAAGCTCAATAATAATAAGGAAACGAATTTTGATTTCATAATTTCAAATTTTAGCTAAAATACAAATTTGATGAATACTAAATATTAAAAATTTTATAACTCTGAAGGGTTGTTTTTACTATGTTTTCTGTACGTTCTGGATGGGTATCAGAAATAAATAATTGACCAAATTCTTCATTGTTTACCATTTTAATTATTTTGCTCACTCGAAATTCATCAAGTTTATCAAAAATATCGTCAAACAGTAAAATGGGTTTTTCGCCGCTTTGTTTTTTGACAAAATCAAATTGCGCCAATTTTAATGCGATTAGAAATGATTTTTGTTGTCCTTGAGAGCCAAATTTTTTAATTGGATAATTGTCAATTTCAAATGATAAATCATCTTTATGCACGCCAACCGAGGTATAATGTAAAGCTCTGTCTTTGCTAATATTTTCTTCTAATAAAGTCAAAGTGTCTTTTTCAAACAAATCACTTTCATAGACCAATTGCACCGTTTCGGCAGAGTTGGTAATTTCACGATGGTAATTGTTAAAAATGGGAATAAAATCAATCAGGAATTTTTTTCGTTTTTCGAAAATAAATTGCCCAAGCGTGTTGAGTTGTTCATTATAAATGGATAAAGTATCTGTTTCAAAAACATGATTCAGTGCAAAAAATTTCAACAAGGCATTACGTTGGCTGATAATTTTTTGGTATTGAATAAGTTGCTGCAAATAGGAACTGTCTAATTGCGAAATGACTGAATCGATAAATTTTCTTCTGGTTTCGCTGCCTTCAATAATCAGATCACTATCAGCAGGAGATATTATAACTAATGGGACAAAACCAATATGGTCGGAGAATTTTTCATAAACTTTGCCATTTCGTTTTAGGATTTTCTTTTGCCCTTTTTTTAGGCTACACAAAATTTGCTCGGTTCTTCCGTTTTTTTCAAATTCGCCTTCCACAACAAAAAATTCTTCTCCGTGTTTTATGTTTTGAATCGCTAATGGATTGAAATAGCTTTTGCCGTTTGCCAAATGATAAATAGCATCAATGATGTTTGTTTTTCCAATACCATTTTTACCTACGAAACAATTGATTTTGGAATCCAATTCGAAGTCGATTTCCGAAAAATTTTTATAATTGAGTAATGAAATTCGCTTTAAAAACAATTTAGTTTTTGTTTAAAATTAATGCTCTAAACTTAGGAGGTGCAAATTATTCAAAAATATCGAGAAAAATAGCTTTTAAATATGAATAAAAATTTTATTTTTGCGCACACTAAATTAGAAATAAATGGCAACTTTTAACAAAAGAGGATATAAAGAACCAAAACCAAAAGCTGAGAAATTAGATAATAACTTTATTGAAGATGTAAATGTTGATGCAAAAGATAGTGCTACAGCAAAAGCATTTGATACTCTAGATCAATCAGCTTCAAGAGCTGAAGATTTTGTAGCAAAAAATCAAAAATATATTTTAGGATTTCTTACTGTTGTTGCCTTGGCTACAGTTTCCTATTTATTATATCAAAAATTTATTGCTGAACCTAACCAGGAAAATGCAGCAAGTGAATTATTTGTGGCACAACAAAACTTTCAAAAAGCAGTTGATGCTAATGGAACAAAATCGGATTCTCTTTATAATCTAGTCTTAAAAGGATCTGAAGGAAAATTTGGAGTAGTTCGAATAGCTGATGAATATTCGGGTACAGATGCCGGAAATTTAGCGAATTACTATGCTGGAATTTCTTATTTAAACACAAAAAAATATACTGAAGCTATTGCTAGTTTAGAGAAATTCAAATCAGACGATATTATGTTAAGCACTATTGCAATTGGAGTAATTGGTGATGCATATGCGCAACAAAACAAACAAAAAGAAGCTTTAGAGTATTATATCAAAGCAGCTGATGCTAACAAAAATGAATTAACAAGACCGAGATATTTGTTAAAAGCAGGTAAAACGGCGCTGGTTATAGGAAATAAAGCAGATGCCTTAAAATATTTCACCGATATCAAAGATAATTACGATACTGCTCCGGAAGCACAAAGTATTGATGCTTTGATTGGTTTAGCGCAATAAAAAGTTCACAGTCTCAGTCACAGTTTTCAGAAACTGACAACTGGCGACTGCTACTGAAAACTATAAATGATGGCTACGGCAAACAAAAACTTATCCAATTACGATAAAAAGACAATCCCAAACGCGAAAGACTTTCGGTTTGGGATTGTTGTTTCAGAATGGAACGATCATATCACAAATGGATTATATGATGGAGCCGAAGCAGCTTTGTTAGATTGTGGTGCTAAATTGGATAACATTGTTCGCTGGAATGTTCCTGGAAGTTTTGAACTTGTTTATGGTGCACAACGAATGATTGTTACTCAGGAAGTTGATGTGGTGATTATTATTGGTTGCGTAATAAAAGGCGAAACCATGCATTTCGAATTTGTTTGTGAAGGCGTAACCCAAGGCATCAAAGATTTGAATGTACAAACCGATGTGCCGGTTATCTTTTGCTTGCTAACTGATAACAACGAACAACAATCTATTGATAGAAGTGGTGGCGTTCATGGAAATAAAGGAACTGAAGCTGCGATTGCGGCCATTAAAATGGCTGAGTTGAGAAGAAAAACGAGGTAACTATAAAATGCATTTTAATATAAAATGAGAGCCTATTCCATTGTGAATAGGTTTTTTATTTTTAGCTATTATTAAGTTTAAATCCCAATACTTTTTCATTAAATTTGCTATCTTCGAAATTCCTACTGAACAGTAATTTCTGAACACTGAACACTGAACACTAAATATGTCAAGTATAATTCAATTACTTCCTGATCATGTTGCCAACCAGATTGCTGCTGGTGAAGTAGTGCAAAGACCGGCTTCTGTGGTTAAAGAATTATTAGAAAATGCTGTTGATGCTAAAGCAACCGATATAAAACTCATCATTAAAGACGCTGGAAAATCACTGATTCAGGTTATTGATAATGGAATTGGGATGAGTATTACCGATTCTCGTTTGTGTTTTGAGCGTCATGCTACTTCAAAAATTCGTCATGCAGAAGATTTGTTTTCGTTGCATACCAAAGGATTTCGTGGTGAAGCTTTGGCTTCTATTGCTGCTATTGCCCATGTGGAAATGAAGACCAAGCAGGAGCAGGAGGAATTGGGAACGCACATCATTATTGAAGGTAGTAAGTTTGTCTCGCAAGAACCTTTAGTGTTTCCTAAAGGCACTTCATTTTCGGTTAAGAATTTGTTTTTTAATATTCCTGCGCGACGTAATTTCTTAAAATCTGATACCGTGGAACAACGTTACATTGTTGAAGAATTTCAGCGTGTTGCGATGGCGCATCCGAATATTCATTTTACGATGTATCACAACGGTAGTGATATGTTCAACCTGCCTATTTCGAATTTCAGACAACGCATTGTAACTATTTTTTCAGGCAAGACCAATGAAAAATTAGTTCCTGTAAAAGAAGAAACCGAAATCGTAAACCTTCACGGATTTATAGGTAAACCGGAATTTTCCAAGAAAAACAGAGGTGAACAATTCTTTTTTGTCAATAATAGATTTATCAAAAGCGGTTATCTACATCATGCAGTCATGGCTGCGTACGAAGGTTTACTTTTAGCGGGTGCGCAACCGAGTTATTTTTTATACCTAGATGTGCCACCACATTCCATAGATATCAATATTCATCCAACCAAAACCGAAATTAAGTTTGACGATGAGCATGCATTGTATGCCATATTACGTTCAGCAATCAAACATAGTTTAGGACAATTTAATGTAGCGCCTATATTAGATTTTGAAAGAGATCCAAATTTAGACACGCCCTATCAATATCAAAATAAAGAAGCCGAATATCCATCAATTCAAGTTGATCGTCAATACAATCCTTTTTCTAACGATACTAGAAGTATAGGCGAACAGATAGGAGCCAAACCAAGTAAATCTTCCGCTTCTTTTTCCAATTATAAAAAGCCTGAAACGCAACCGAGTTGGGAAAGCCTTTATGTAGGTTTAAAGCAAGCTGGACAAGAGATTACCGAAATGACGTTTGAAAATGATGCGGTAACTTCTTCTTTATTTGAAGAAAATGAATTAGAACAGGAAGTCAAACGAACGTATCAAATTCAAAAAAAATATATCGTTAGTCCAATAAAATCTGGAATGGTTATTATTAATCAGAAGCGCGCGCACGAACGTATTTTGTATGAGGCCTTCTTGACTAGCATGACTGTAAATCAAGCATCAAGCCAGCAAATGTTGTTTCCGTTGCAGTTATATTATTCGTCTTCGGAAATCGAATTGTTGGCAGAATTAAAATCTTCTTTAGAAAACACCGGATTTGTTTTTGAAACGATTAACGAAGACAATGTGGTCATTTCGGGCTTGCCTGTCAATGTGACTGAAAGTGAAATTTCTATTGTTTTGGAAGAATTATTGAGTGACTTGCAAGACGGAATTCCAGATAGCAGCTTTAGTCAAAATGATACCATTGCCAAATCGATGGCCAAAAGTTTGGCTGTAAAGACCGGAACCTATTTATCCGAAAAAGAACAAGAAAATTTGGTACACAATCTTTTCGGATGCAAAGAACCTAATGTATCACCATTTCAAAAACCAACTTTCATCACTATGAGTGTGGAAGATTTAGATAAAAAATTTGCCCTATGATGCGAATGACCGAAACTGTAAAGCAGTTACTGATTATCAATATTATTTTTTTTATAGGTTCACAATTTGTAGCCAATGCTTATCCTTTATTGTCATTATATTATCCGGATAGTCCAAATTTTAGAGTTTGGCAGCCTTTGACCAGTATGTTTATGCATGCGCCAATGCCCAATTTGATGCATATTGTTTTTAACATGTTTGCCTTGGTTTCCTTTGGTGCTGCTTTGGAACATTTTTGGGGCGCAAAAAAATTTATTTTCTTTTATATTTCCTGCGGATTAGGTGCAGCAGCTTTGCATACAGCTGTCAATTACTTCCAAATTCAATATGCTTTAGATCAACTTTCGAGTTTGAATTTTTCTAAAAGTGATATTCATATTCTTTTAAGTGCAGATTACAGCAGCGTCTTTGATGAGAAAGGACAAATGTTAGCAAGTAAAGTAAAAACTATTTTGGATAATGCCCATTGTACGCAAGAACAATTTAATATTTTAGCATCAGCAGTTCAGACTTTTCAATCGACTTCACTCGGTGCTTCCGGAGCTATTTACGGATTATTAACAGCTTTTGCTTTTATGTTTCCTATGGCTGAATTGGGGATTATGTTTATTCCAATTCCGATTAAAGCTAAATATTTTGTACCAGGAATTATCGCAATAGATTTATTTTTAGGCTTTAAAGGAAGTTCGCTGTTTGGCGCAGGCGGAACAGGAATTGCACACTTTGCTCATGTTGGCGGTGCTATTACAGGTTTTTTAATGATGTGGTATTGGAAACGAAATCAGTTTAATAAAAACCGTTGGGATTAGGTATAAACACAAACCAGCCTGCCGGCAGGCTGGGAACACAAAGAAGGCACAAAGTGTACTATGTTTTGTATATAGCTTCGTGTTCTTCGTGTAAATACTTCGTGAGCTTAGCGGTTAAGAAAATAAATATGAGTTTAGAAAATACAAATTGAAACTTTGCAGTTAAAATTATGAATATAATTGATGATTTAAAATTTCAGTATCGAGTAGGTGGCATTGCTAATAAAATGATTTATTGGAATGTAGGTTTTTTTCTATTGTCAATTATATTTTTCTACCAATTTAAGTCTGGTTTTTTTGATTTCCCAAATTGGGTTGCGGTTTCTTCAGATCCAACTATAATTTTAACTAAACCATGGACCTTATTAACATATGCTTTTTTTCATTATGGATTTTTGCATTTGTTTTTCAATATGATGGTTTTGAATTTTTCCGGTCGACTGTTTCTAACCTTTTTTACGCAAAAACAATTTCTTGGGTTGTATATTTTGAGTGCTATTTTTGCTGGATTGTGTTTTGTATTTAGTTTTTATTTTTTACACCAAACTTCAAAGATGGTTGGTGCTTCAGCAGCAATAATGGCTTTGTTGGTTGCAACTACAACCTATCAGCCATTAATGGAAATCCGATTGCTATTAATTGGAAATGTAAAGCTTTGGCATATTACTGCAGTGATTTTGTTATTGGATTTATTGCAAATTCAAATGAATAATACAGGTGGTCATATTGCGCATTTGAGCGGAGCATTTTTTGGTTATATTTACATCAAGCTTTTGCAAAACGGAACTGATTTGAGTAAGATTGTTGATTCAATTTTGAGTTTTTTTAGTGAAAAAAAATCAACGCCTTTCAAAAAAGTACATGTAAACCCCAAAACACCAGCTTTTAAAAGAGATAGTAAGATTGTTGTTAAAGATAAAACTCAACAGCAATTAGACGAGATTTTAGATAAAATCAGTAAGTCGGGTTATGATAGTTTGACAGCTGAAGAAAAAGAGTTTCTGTTTAAGGCTGGGAAATAGTTTGATTTTCATGTATTGTTCTGTGTTTTTTTAATTGAAAATTGGAATTTTTTGAAAAAATTATCGTGGTTTAATAAGGTAGTATTTGGATCCAATATAGTAGTTACTGTATTGACCGTTGTTGCTTATGTTTTACCTTTTTTGGCACCCAAAATGTTTCCATTACTTTCGGTACTAACCTTAATTTTACCACTATTTCTTATTCTAAACGCATTGTTTTTTATTTATTGGTTGCTACAATTAAAGCGACAAGTTATTCTTTCCGGATTGATATTATTAGTTGGAATCACTTTCATCAATAAATTCTATAAGTTTTCTTCCAATGATAGTGAAGCCTCCGAAAAAGATTTTACTATGATGAGTTACAATGTTCGCTTGTTTAACTTGTTTGATTGGATTGATAATAAAGATGTAGGTAACACGATCTTGAGTTTTATTAATGAACAAAATCCTGACATTTTGTGTATTCAGGAATATTCGGAAAATGCTAAAGTTGATTTCAGAGTATACAAGTACAAAGCCATCTTTATGGAAGGCAGACAAATTAAGACTGGACAGGCTATTTTCTCCAAGTTTCCAATTTTTAAACAAGGAGACTTTAAAATTCCAGCTGCTGGAAATAACATAATTTATGCCGATATTAAGAAAGGAAACGACACGATTAGAGTCTATAACATTCATTTGCAGTCTATCAAAATTTCTCCCGATGTGAATGATATTTCCGAGCATGTGGATTCGATTAATCAAAATAAATCACAGCAAGTTTTTAAACAAATTCGAGATGCTTTTAAGAAGCAGGAACACCAAGCCGAATTTTTGGTAAAGCATAAAAATGAATGTAACTATCCAGTGATTATTTGCGGCGATATGAATAATAGTCCCTTTTCATATGTGTACCGCAATATTAAATCTGATTTAAATGATTGCTTTGAAGAAGCTGGCACCGGTTTTGGGCAAACCTATAAATTCAAATACTATCCTGCTCGAATTGACTATATTTTTGCCAGTAAAAAAATGAAAGTCAAAAGTTTTAAAACTTTTACCAAGTTTGAAAACTCTGATCACTTTCCTGTAATGACAAGGCTTTCGTTTATAGAATAACTAAAGCTGTTGTTTCTTCAAATATTCCAATGCATATCTACCTTCGTTGAATAGTAAATCCAAAATCGAAAGGTTGTTCAGATAGCCATGCTTATCTCCGAAAACTTGAGTATAAGGTTCAAAAATCGAAGTATCTTTTTTACCGTTGATTAGATTTCTTTGATCGACTTTGTCTGTTACTTCATGAAAATATTCGGTAGTTTCGTCATAATCAAATTCCAATCGCAAACACTTAGAAACAATTGCCATCGTTTCGATATTTAAATCCATCAAATAATTGTGTTTCTTTTGAAAAATAGGGAGTATATCATCTTCAAAATACTCAAAGAAAGGTGAGGTCCTATAGGCAGCTTCCAAAGATTTGAAGTGTTGTTTTTGCCAATCAAAATCATTCTCAATTTTAACTTCTTTGATGCGTTGATGTCTTTCTTTGTTATGTTTAACCGGAACATTCAATAGCTGAATTCCATTTGGACTATAGATGTACATTCGGTTACGGTTGGTTTGCTTTTGAAAATTATCTTCCACTTCAAAAGTTATTATATTCGCCTTTGCAATCGCTTCAAAATGGCTGATAGATGGGAAGTAGCTTGGATGGATTAAGATGTTGTTCATGGTTTGAGAGTTTCGAGTTTTGGGTTTCGAGTTTTCGGTTTTATTTGAACTTATAACCTGAAACTCGGAACTCGCAACTTTTTAACTACACTTTAGCGTTTTTTCTCTTTTTCCAAAAATAATCACCAACAAAATATAGCGCTAACAAACCAAGGAAAAATTTGAAATAGGATTGTGGTTGTCCGTCGCCACCAACGGTGGTAAATAATCTTTCCCAACGAATTTTATGAATTCCTTTTCCGTTGCTGTCCCAACTCATCCATATGAAAACAGGTTTTCCTACTATATGATCTTCAGGTACATATCCCCAATAGCGACTATCCTCAGAGTTGTGACGGTTGTCTCCCATCATCCAATAGTAGTTTTTTTGGAAAGTATAGCTTGTAGCTTTTTTGTCATCTATATAAATATCTTCACCAACTACTTTTAGATCGTGTTTTTCGTAAACCGAAATCAATCTCTTATAGAATGAAAGTGTTTTAATATTTAAAGCTACTTTTTTCCCAGCTTCCGGAATATATATTGGACCAAAGTTATCAGCATTCCAATTTGTATTGTGTGAAAAAATATTAGGTTCTCCTTGTTTAGCAACTATTTGTGTAACCGATTTAATACCGGGAACACTTTTTAATGTTTCTGCACCAAATTTAGTTAATGCTCTAATGAATAAAGTATCTCTAGCTTCAGTTTTAAATCCTGCGCCATCAGTTGATCCAACTTGATTTATTAAATATTCAAAATCAAGATCCGTATTATTCATGTCATAAGTTACTGCATATGAATACTGTGTCTTAGCTCTTTCTGGTAAAATTAATTCTTTTCCATTGATGTAAACCGTTCCGTTTTTTATTTGTAACGAATCACCAGGCGTTCCTTGACAACGTTTTACATAATTTGATTTCTTGTCAATAGGTTTTATTATACTTCTTCCCGAGGTGTCAAAGAATTTATAAACCGTATCTGCTGGCCAGTTGAAAACGACAATATCATTTTTTTCTACTTTTTCAAAACCCGGAAATCTGAAGTAGGGCAATTGAGGCCAACTTAAATAGGACTTAGTTTTAATAATTGGCAAAGTATCGTGAACCATTGGTGCAGCTACTGTAGTCATTGGTGTTCTAGCACCATAATGAAACTTACTTACAAAAAGAAAGTCGCCTATAAGCAATGATTTTTCCAATGAAGAAGTTGGAATAGTGTAGGGTTGCATCACATAGGTATGTACCAAGGTAGCTACAACTATGGCAAAAAGCAATGAACTAACGGTGTCACCGGTTTTAGTTTTTGCTACTAAACTTCTTTCAGAAATGTATTTTACATCTTGCGTGTAATTGAAATAGTAGATATAAAGACCAAAAGTAAAAATACCTAACCAAGTATCAGAAGTTGCATTTTTCCCAAAACTTCTTAATGTTTCAACCCAAACTACAGGAAACATTATCAAGTTGATGATTGGTATGAATAGGAGGAATGTCCACCAAGTTGGTCTGTTGATGATTTTCATCAAAACAATCGAATTATATATTGGAATAAAAGCTTCCCAAGATTTTCTACCTGCTTTTTCGTATAATTTCCAAGTTCCTAAACCATGTATGATTTGGACTAAAATGAAAAATATAAACCATTGAAATAGTGACATGATGTTGAGTTTAAAAGTTTATAAGCGTATAAGTTTATCAGTTTGTTGATTTGTTACAATTTTCTTTATTCTATTCTCTATTCTCTATATTTAAAACATCTTTCATAGAGAAAATACCTTTTTTGCCAATAATCCACTCGGCAGCAATCACTGCGCCAAGAGCAAAGCCTTCACGGTTATGGGCTATATGCTTAATTTCAATAAAGTCAACATCTGAATTGTAATAAACGCTATGTGTTCCAGGTACATCATCAATTCGTTTTACATCGATAAAAACATCATCTTCTTTTGGGTTTTCGATTGCCCAATTGTTTTTATCTGTATGGTTGATGATAGCATTTGCTAATGAAATGGCAGTTCCGCTTGGTTTGTCCAATTTTTGGGTGTGATGGATTTCTTCCATAGTAACTTTGTAATCTTTAAACTTAGCCATCATCTTTGCCAAATATTCATTTAGTTCAAAGAATAAATTAACGCCTAGACTAAAATTTGAACCATAAAGAAAAGCCGCTTTTTTTTCATTACAAAGCCTTTCTATTTCGGGGTAGTTTTCAAGCCAGCCCGTAGTTCCTGAAATTACAGGAATTCCATGATTGATAGCAGTAGATATATTTTCAACAGCAATGCTTGGCGTACTAAAATCGATAGC
Organism: Flavobacteriaceae bacterium; assembly: GCA_947478365.1. Classification (GTDB taxonomy): domain Bacteria; phylum Bacteroidota; class Bacteroidia; order Flavobacteriales; family Flavobacteriaceae; genus Flavobacterium. Next base: position 23,299 of record CANJWG010000005.1, read on the forward strand.
AACATCGGCAGTTGAAAGTCCGTCAAAAGTATTAAACTCGTCTTTTTTTAATACGATTTCATGACCTCTTTCCAAAGCAATTTTTTCGATTACTTTGCCCATTTTACCATATCCTAATAATGCTATTTTCATTTAGAATTTATAGTTTAAAGTTAGCCCTAAATTAGGTTTGAAGTTAATTTCATTTGGATATATATCTGGTTGAAAAGACAATTTGTCGCTTACATTAAATTGTATCAAATGCGAATCAACATTGGCCTCGACGATATTTAAAATATAAAAACCTACAGTAACTAACAGTGATAAATCTCTATTTCTTTGGTAAAAACGTTGGGCGGCAATTAATCTCGAATCATCAAGATATTGGTATTGGTCATCGTTAAAACCCAATAATCTTCGTTTATAGGCATCGCGATAGCTATGGTATTTTTTGTTGTTATTTATATAAAAATAAAGACTGGTTCCTATGGCACCATACACTATTGGAATTTTCCAGTATTTCTTATTGTATGCTTGTCCTAAACCAGGAATAATTGCAGAATAAAAAGCCGCTTTTGTTGGTCGGAGTGGATCAATTTCTTTAAGTTTTAGAGTATCTTTTGCTTTTATAGCTTTGCCAATTTCCTGTGAAAAAATTGCCTGATTTCCAAGTAAGAAAAAGAACAGAACTATGTAAAAAGCCTTATACACTATCCTTTTATTAACTTAATAATACGATTAAAATCTTCTTCAGAGTGAAATGGAATCGTAATTTTTCCTTTCCCGTTTCCGGAAACTTTTACGTCTATTTTCGAACCAAAGAAATTTACGAATGCTTTTTTATGATCATCATCAACTTTGAATGAAGCTGTTTTTTTGGATTTTGTTGGCGCTAGTTTAATACTATCTTGATAATTTTTAACCAATGCTTCTGTTTCACGAACTGAAAGATTTTGACTTACTATTTTTTGATAAATATCGGTTTGAACGTCTTGATTTTCGATATTGATTATTGCACGACCGTGACCCATACTGATGAATCCGTCACGAATTCCGGTTTGGATGATTGGGTCTAACTTTAACAATCGCAAATAGTTAGCAATTGTAGAACGTTTTTTTCCAACACGTTCGCTCATTTGTTCTTGAGTCAGTTGTATTTCATCAATTAATCTTTGATACGATAGTGCAATCTCTATTGGATCTAAATCGTGACGTTGAATGTTTTCTACCAAAGCCATTAACAACGATTCATTATCATTGGCAATTCTGATATATGCAGGAACTTTTTTCAAACCCACTAATTTGGAAGCACGCAAACGACGCTCACCCGAAATCAATTGGTATTTATTGAAGTCTAATTTTCGAACGGTAATCGGCTGAATTAATCCTAATTCTTTGATAGAAGAAGCTAATTCTATTAGCGAATCTTCATTAAAATTACTTCTTGGTTGAAATGGATTAATGGTAATTGCCTCGATATCTAACTCAATGATATTGCCTATAAGTTTATCTGCATTTTTATCACCTATTGATCTAATATCATTCTCAGGGTCTTTCAATAATGCGGATAAACCTCTTCCTAATGCTTGTTTTTTTATAGCTTTTGCCATGGCTTAATTGCTGTTTTTCTTGATAATTTCTTGTGCAAAACTTAAGTAGTTTGAAGCGCCTCTGCTAGTTGCATCAAAGTTAATAATACTTTCTCCAAAACTTGGTGCTTCGCTTAATTTTACATTACGTTGAATAATGGTCTTGAAAACCATATCACTAAAATGTTTTTGGACTTCTTCAACCACTTGATTGGATAAACGCAAACGAGAGTCGAACATGGTTAATAATAGTCCTTCTATATCCAAATTGGCATTATGAATTTTTTGAACACTTTTAATTGTGTTTAATAATTTTCCTAAACCTTCTAAGGCAAAATACTCACATTGAATAGGAATAACAACACTATCAGCGGCAGTTAATGCATTTAATGTTAGCAAACCTAAAGATGGTGCGCAGTCAATTATAATATAATCATATTCGTTTTTGATACTTTCCAATGCTTGTTTTAGCATGTATTCGCGGTTTTCTTTGTCAACCAATTCAATTTCAATGGCAACCAAATCAATATGAGAAGGAATTACCCAAACATTGGGTGCGCTACATGCGACAATAGACTCTTCAGGTGTATTGCTATGTTCCAAAATTTGATAAGTGCCTATAGCTACATTTTCTACATCAATGCCCAAACCAGAACTGGCGTTAGCTTGAGGATCAGCATCTATTAAAAGCACTTTTTTTTCTAAAACTCCCAATGATGCTGCAAGGTTTACAGAAGTTGTTGTTTTTCCAACACCACCTTTTTGATTAGCAATAGCAATGATTTTACCCATTTAATTTTAAAAAATTTAGAGCCGTAAAAATACAATTATTTATGGCTTTGCCAAGGTAATTTTGTTAACATTCTTGTAAAGTTTTGAATGCTTTAGTTTTCAGTTGCAGTCGCATTTTTCAGCCAAAGAAAATCTGCCTACTTAGACTGTGACTGCTAACTATTTACTTCCTTTACTCTTAATCATCATCTCGAGCATATCCCACATTTCCTGCGGAATTTTTTCTAAGATATTGAATTGACCAGCACCTTGCAACCATTCGCCACCATCAATTACAATAACTTCTCCATTGATATAGGCAGAGAAATCAGAAACCAAATAGGCAGCTAAATTGGCAAATTCCTGATGATCGCCCACACGCTTCAATGGAACTTTTTTAGACATATCAAATTTTTCGGCTAAATCGCCAGGCAGCAATCTGTCCCATGCGCCTTTGGTTGGAAATGGTCCGGGAGCAATGGCATTCATTCGGATGCCATATTTTGCCCATTCTACAGCCAAACTTCTTGTCATTGCCAAGACTCCGGCTTTTGCTGTAGCACTAGGGACTACATATCCTGAACCTGTCCAAGCATAAGTTGTTACAATATTTAAGACGTTGCAATTGGTTTGTTTTTCGGCTATCCAATGTTTTCCGAAAGCTAGTGTGCAGTTTTTGGAACCTTTTAAAACAATATCAATGATAGTGTCAAAAGCATTTGCTGACAATCTTTCAGTAGGAGAGATGAAGTTTCCTGCAGCATTGTTGAGCAATACATCAACTTTGCCAAAGGTTTTCAATACTTCAGCTAGCATCGCTTCTACTTGGTCATAATGGCGAACATCACATTGTATAGGCAGACATTTAGCTCCGGTTTCTATTTCAAGTTCTGCTGCGGTGGTCTTTAGTTTTTCTAAATCGCGGGAAGTAATAGCAACTTTGGCGCCTAACTCTAAGAAATATTTGGTCATAGCTTTGCCTAAACCGCTTCCGCCGCCGGTTACTACAATTACTTTGTTGGATAATGCATTATCACGAAGCATTTTTGCTGAAAAATTCATATGATTTATTTTATGTATTTAAAATTATAATTTGAGTAGTCTTTCTGCAGCCCGTAAAAGTGTTTCATCATCTTTGGCAAAACATAAACGGATGCATTTAATATCTGTACCATTGGCATAGAAAGGTGAAATTGGAATGGTTGCCACACCAAATTCGGTGACTAATCGTTTGGTGAAAGCCAAATCATTTTCATTAGAAATGTTAGCATAAGAAGCAACTTGAAAATAAGTGCCTTCGCAGGGTAGTAATTCTAGTTTGGTATCTTTCAATAAATCGCGAAAAAAATCTCTTTTCTGTTGGTAAAATTTCCCCAAACTATATACATCAACTATATCTAAGTACTCTGATATCGCTACTTGAGATAGGCTGTTTACACTAAAAACTAGAAACTGATGCACTTTTTTTATTTCTTTCATCAAATGTTCGGGAGCAATGACATACCCAATTTTCCAGCCAGTAATGTGAAACGATTTTCCAAAAGAAGAAACCGAAATACTACGATTCCACAATTTTGGACGATGATGTATTGAAATATGTGCCTGTTCAAAAGTAATGTATTCATAAACTTCATCCGAAAGCACAAGCAGGTTAGGGTAGGAGTCAACAAGTTTTTCTAACTGATCAAAATCAGTTGAAGTCCATGTTTTTCCGGTTGGATTATGCGGATTATTAATGATGATTAGCTTAGTATTTTTATTTATATGTAACCCTATTTTTTTCCAATTTGGTGTATAATCATGATTTAGCGAAACTCGAATTGGTTTGGCATTACTTAATAAAATAGGCGCTTCATAGCAATCATAACTTGGATCAAGAATAATGACTTCTTCATTTGGATTAACTAAAGCCTGAATCGTAGCAAATATTCCTTGAGTGGCACCCGCAGTGATTAAGATTTCATCTTTAGGATTTACTGTTCTTTTATAGGATTTTAGGGTAAGATTAGCAATCTTTTCTAAAAGTGGCGGAAAACCGCTCATAGGCATGTATTGATGATAGTTTTCGGTTGTCAACCGTGCTAAAATATCCTTTAATCGTTTGTCTACAGGAAAATTAGGAAAACCTTGTGAAAGATTGATTGCGTTAAATTCGGTCGCCATTTGCGACATTACAGTAAAGATAGTTGTGCCAATATGCGGTAGTTTAGACATATTTTTTATTAGGAATTTAAAAGTACAAAAAAAAGCACTTCAATCGTTAAGTGTTTTTAATAGTTTTATTTGAAGTTTTTTTTAATCCGACAATTTCACTCAATTTTTTATAACTTGAAGAATTAAAACCCATCGATAAAATTATTTATAATAAAAAAATACTTATTTGTAAGTATTAAAGTCATCAAAATTTTATCTTTTTATAATTCTTTAAATCATAATTAAATAACCTAATTCATAATTCTTATATTTGTATCCCAAACAACACTATCATGAGTCAAAAAGTATTGCTCACTTCCAAAGAAGTCAATATCATACTCCATCGTTTGGCTTGTCAGTTGATCGAAAATCACATTGATTTTTCTAAATCAGTTCTTATAGGTCTTCAACCTCGTGGAGTTTCTCTAGCAGAAAGGTTAAAGTCCATTTTAGAAACCGAATACAATATAAAAAATATTTCGCTTGGCTTTTTAGATATTACTTTTTTTCGAGATGATTTTCGCCGTGGAGAGAAGCAACTAGAGGCAAATAAAACCCAGATTGATTTTCTGGTTGAAGATAAAAAAGTTGTTTTTATTGACGATGTGCTCTTCACTGGAAGAAGTATTCGTGCTGCGTTAACTGCCATTCAATCCTTTGGAAGACCATCAGAAATCGAATTATTGGTTTTGATAGACAGGCGTTTCAGTCGTCATTTGCCAATACAACCTGATTATCGAGGTCGTCAGGTAGATGTGATTAATAATGAAAAAGTAAAAGTCTGCTGGAAGGAGAAGGATGGAGAAGATGCGGTATACTTGATTTAGGAATTAGGATTTAGGAATTAGGATTTAGGATTTAGGAATTAAAACTATAAACAACAAACCACAAACTCAATTGGAACTATCAGTCAATCATTTATTAGGAATAAAATATCTGAAAAAGCAGGATATCGATTTGATATTTGAAACAGCTGATCATTTCAAAGAAGTTATTAATAGGCCTATTAAAAAAGTACCATCTCTTCGTGACATTACCATTGCCAACATCTTTTTCGAAAACAGTACGCGAACAAAACTTTCTTTTGAATTAGCCCAAAAAAGATTATCCGCCGATGTGATTAGTTTTTCGACAGCGCAGTCATCCGTTAAAAAAGGAGAAACGCTTATTGACACTGTAAATAATATCCTTTCGATGAAAGTAGATATGGTAGTTATGCGACATGCAAATCCAGGTGCAGCTTATTTCTTATCACAAAATGTAAAAGCAAGCATCATCAATGCAGGAGATGGAGCTCACGAACACCCAACACAAGCCTTATTGGACAGTTATTCTATCAAGGAAAGATTAGGTGAAGTAGGGGGTAAGAAAGTTGTAATTGTTGGAGATATTTTGCATTCGCGTGTGGCCTTGTCTAATATCTATGCTTTACAAATGCAGGGTGCAGAAGTAAAAGTTTGTGGCCCTAAAACCTTAATTCCGAAACATATAGAAAGTCTTGGTGTAAATGTAGAACCAAACCTTAGAAAAGCATTGGAGTGGTGTGATGTGGCAAATATGCTTCGCGTTCAAAACGAAAGAATGGATTTGAATTATTTTCCTTCCACCCGAGAATATGCAAAACAATATGGAGTAGACAAAGAACTATTAGAATCTCTTTCTAAAGAAATTGTAATTATGCATCCCGGACCAATAAATCGAGGTGTTGAAATTACATCTGACGTTGCTGACTCAAAACAATCAGTCATTTTAGACCAAGTTGAAAATGGTGTAGCCATACGAATGGCAGTCATTTATCTTTTGGCTTCTAAAATACAACTATAAAAAATCCCGAACTAGTCGGGAATTTTTTTATTCTGATTTGATACTTCTAAGTTGTTTTAGCTTTTCTTTCCAAGTCGCTAACTCTTCTTTTTGCTTCTCAATATTTTCCATTACTTCTTTTACCATTGGATTATCTGCCTTTGCTCTTGCAAAAAACTGAATGTTATTCTCCAATTGAAAAAGATTACTTTGTACTTCCTCAATTTTGCGCATTATAAATACTTTTTCGTTATCTAATTTTTTAGAATTCTCTGCACCTGAAAGATTGTCTAAACGATTTGCATAACGCACCATTTCATTATCTTTTTTGCTTGAACTTAATTTTTCAAACAAAGCATCTAAGATTTTATTAAATTTTCCTTCGATGTGTCTGCGTGCAAAAGGAACTTTCCCGAAACTTTTCCAAGTTTCGATATGTGCTTTTATCGCATCCAAATCGGCTTTGTGTTCACCAATAAGTTCAAATGATTTTATGGTTTCTAAATATTCTTTTTTCTTGTCAAACGATTCAATCTCTTCGGCATTAGCTTCAGATTTCTGTTCTTTTAGTTTTTCAAAATATTCGTTACAAGCACCTCTAAATTCAGTCCATAGTTTATCTGAAAACTTCCTCGGTACATGACCAATCGTTTTCCATTCTTCTTGAATTTGTTTGAATTGTGGCGTTGTAGCAGCAAAATTAGTGTTGTCTTTCAATTCAATTGCTTTTGCAACTAACGCTTGCTTTTTAGAAAGATTATCATTTTGGTCTTTCTTAATATCTTTATAGAAAGAGTTTTTCAATACGTTGAAACTTCTAACCGCATTTTTAAATTCTGTCCAGGTTTGGTCTGTCACTTCTGACGGAACTTTTCCGGCAGCGAAGAATTGATTTCGTAACGCTTCTACTTTTTCTATTTGACTTAACCAGAGAGCATGTGAGTTTACCTTCTCTTTTGCAAAAACTTCGATTTGGGCAATAATTTCTTTTTTCTTTTCTAGATTAATTGTTTCCAATTCTCGAAGTTTCTCAAATAAACCTTCGCGTTTGTCGTGCATTTGTTTAGTCAATTCACTAAATCTATTCCAAATTTCCTCACGGTTTTCTCTTGAAACAGGACCTATATCCTCTTTCCAGATTCGGTGTAAATCCTGTAATTCACGGAATGCTTTATTGATATCTTCCTCTTTAACTAATTCTTCAACACGCTCTATAATTTTAAGCTTTTGAACCAAATTATGTTTCAAATCCAAATCACGGATTTCCCTATCTAGGTGAAGTACATCATAAAAATTTTCTAAATGAAAGTGATAATTATTCCATACATGGTTGTATTTGTCTTTCGGAATTGGCCCGGCTACTTTCCATCGGTCACGAATGTCATTAAATTTCTTGAGGGTAACCGGAATACTATCCTGGTTGTGAATAAGATTTTTCAATTCGTCCACAATGGTCAATCTGTTTTCAAGATTTGCTTTTAGATTGTTTTGTAAACTTTGGAAATGATTATTTTTTTTGTCTCTGTACTGAGAATATAATTGGTCAAATTTAACTTTTAAAGGAAAATGATAATGAAAATCATCGGTAGTATCTGGATTTTCAGCAAGGAATTCTTCTTTCTTTTCATCAATAAAATGATGGTATTTTGACAGGAATGATTTTTTTAGTTCTTCAACATGGTCTTTAACTGACATTAGTTTTTCTACTAAAACTAATTTGCCTATCTCATCAACCAATTGCTCCATTGACAAAGTATCGTAATCCTGCATTGGAATATCGTGGCGATCTTTCAATGTTTCATCTTCGCTTTCCTCTGCGTTAACTTCTTCAATGGCATTAATTACTGATTGATTGTCATTTTGCTGCACCTGATCGATAATGCTCGAGTCAGTAACAAAAGCTTCATTAGCAACTTGCTCCTCGGTAAATTCAACTGTAGTTTCTTTTACTTCAGTTACAGCTTTTGGTTTAGTTTTTTTTACTTTAGGTACAATTGTCTCTTCAACAAGTGCTTCTGTTTCTGCAGCTACTTCAAGTTCGTCTTCAGTAAGAGGTTCAGTTAAAATGGCTGCTTTATCTTCAAATACTTCATTATCCTGTTTTTCAACAGTAGCTTCAACTTCTGAGTCAGATTCTATAACTTCTTTAGCAACAGGTTCTTCAAAAGCAACATATGTTTCTACATCTACTACATTTTCTGTTTCTTCTTGATTTTCAACAAGAATTTCTTGATTTTCAGCGATGGTCACTTCTTGTGATTCATCGTTTACACTTCCATCTGCTTCAAGCAGGTTATCATTCTTTTCTTCTAACATTTTGTAAAATGTTTTAAGGGTTATACATTTTGAGGGCGAAAGATACTAAAGAAGCACTAAAGTTCAAAGAAAATCAGTGTTTTCTATACAATTTTGGTGATGATCCGGGTGCTCTTTCGATTAAAAACAAAAAAACGCTGTTGAATTTCAACAGCGTTTTACATTATATTGGGATTGAAATCTAGTTAATCAATACTTTTTTAGTAATAGAATTTTTATCATATGATAATTTTAAGAAATAAAATCCTTTTGGCAAATTGCTGATAGTGTAGTTGTTATTTTCAAAAGCAGGTTTTTTGATTTGCTGTAAAACCTGACCGTTGATGGTAATAATATCAATTTCATCTAAAGTTATATCAGCAGAAATGTTTACAATATTTGAAGAAGGATTTGGGTAAATTGAAATAGCATTTCCTAAATCAAATGTTGGAGTATCCAAAAAAATAGCAGGCCATCTGTTTTGAGCCAAAGGTCCACCCCAAATTACTGTTGCCAAATAAGGATTATCAATAAAAGGATTTCTATTTCCTTGTGCATCTGAATTTGATGTATTTCCATGATATGTATTTCGATTGTCTTCATAAAGGGATACTGGATCTTGTGCATTCCAGGTAAGGAATAAATCAATCATATCAGCATCGTTTGATACAGGATTTCCAACTCCCACATTTGAAGGTAAACATTGGGATCCATATCTTAAATACATATACATTATCATACGTGCTACATCACCCTTCCATTCATCTCCAGGATACCAACCATCAGTAACATTAGTGGAGTGACCACTTCCGGCAGCAAATTTTGAATTTCCTCTTGTTGCATTTCTTTCAACATCACAAGAGCGTAAATGATGTGCATCTTCTCCAGCATCACTAACTCCACTATCATCCAAAGCTGGTGTTCCTAAGCTTTTTGCATATACATGTTCTCTATTCCAATCCCCATTATTTGCTCCATTTATATTTTTGTTACGATGAAGATCATTGGTTGCATCACTATCGGTTCCATTTTCCCAACCATAAAGTAATAGAACATTATTAGAGTTAGTAGGGTCTAAATCGGTAATTTTAGTAGCATTCCAAACACCTGGAGTATAGGTTAACAAATTTGTATGTGTAACAGTTATTTTTGTTGCCAATGCATTTTTTAAGTTGGTTCCTGTTAAGGTCCAATTAAATCCATTGTAATATGGATCGGCAGGAGCACCATTTTGCGAAATAGCTATAGTAATGTTTAATAATAGAAGAGCAGTTATTTTTTTCATTTTTTATATTTCTTTTTTTTATATTTCTTTTTTTCTTTCTAATAATGCCATATAGAAACCATCAAACCCAGTTTCTTGTGCTAAAATTTTTGTTTCTTTAAGGAAGGTAAAGGATTTTCCGGTTTCAGTTGTTAAGAATCGCTTAATTTGTTCTTGATTCTCGCTAGGTAAGATAGAACAAGTAGCGTAAACTAACTTACCGCCTGGCTTGACTATTTTAGAATAGTTCTCTAAAACTTCGGCTTGCACTTTTTTTATATTGTCAATAAATTCAGGTTGCAATTTCCATTTGGCATCTGGATTTCTTTTCAAAACTCCTAAACCACTACAAGGTGCGTCAATTAAAACTCTATCTGCCTTTTCATGCAGTTTTTTAATAACTTTTGTAGTGTCAATTATTCTATATTCGATATTAAAAGCACCGTTTCTTTTGGCTCTTAATTTCAATTGTTTTAGTTTGCTTTCATACAAATCCATAGCAATTAATTGCCCTTTGTTTTGCATTAAGGAAGCCATATGTAACGTTTTTCCACCAGCACCAGCACAAGTATCAACTACTCTCATTCCAGGTTGAACGTCTAAGAATGCAGCTACTAATTGAGAGGATGCGTCTTGTACTTCGAACATTCCTTCTTTGAAAGCATCTGTTAAAAAAACATTCGCTCTTTCTTTCAACACTAATGCATCTGGTTGGTCTTTAAGAAATTCTGTTTCAATATTTAAATCCATCAAAAGAGAATGAAGTTTTTCCTTTGTTGATTTTAAAGTATTAACACGAAGGATAACTTTTGCAGGTTGGTTTTGAGCGGCAAGCTCTTTGGTCCAAAGTGATTCACCTAATTCTTTAATTCCCAATTCATCCATCCAGTCCGGAATAGATTCACGCATTTTTCTAATTTTAGAAAGCTCGTCAAATCTTCCTTTTATTTTTCGTTCCGGAGTTCCTTCTAGCTGTCTCCAGTCAGGTATTGGATACCCTCTTAAAACAGCCCAAACAGCAAACATTCTCCATAAATCTTCTCGGTTAAAAGGTTCTTTTACTTCAGCAATTTCAGCGTATAATCTTTTCCAACGAACGATTTCATAGATAGTTTCTGCAACAAATTTACGGTCGGAACTTCCCCAACGTTTGTCTTTTTTCAAGGCACGAGCAACTACTTTATCAGCATAATCTCCTTCGTTGAAGATAGCGTTTAAAGAGTCAATTGTTGTGTAAACTAAATTTCGATGTAATCGCATAATGTAAAAAAAATAAGCGTGCAAAGATATTCCTTTTTTGTTATACCCACTTAAATTTAAATAGCTAAAAAAGGAATAGATTATTTATTCTTTATATTTGAAATTCTAAATACAATATTCAAATTGAAAACAATTAAATTTTCTATTATCCTGCTACTACTATTTTTTATTCAATTAGTTGCTTCTCAACCTTTTCAAATTGGACATACAACTATTAATTTTACTGATACATCTAGAAGTAATAGAGTAATTGCAACAGAAATATATTATCCATCGGATATTGCTGGTGATAATGTTGCAATGACAACTTTAACTTCTGTTACATTTCCGGTATTGAGTTTTGGCCATGGTTTTGTTATGACTTGGGATGCGTACCAAAACTATTGGAGTTTTTTAGTGCCCAATGGTTATATAATGGTTCTTCCAAAAACAGAAGGTTCTTTCTCTCCATCTCATCTAGATTTTGGCAAAGATTTATCTTTTGTATTAGAGCGAATGAGCATTTTAGGAAATACTTCATCTTCTATTTTTTACAATAGAATAAGTTCTATGAATGCTGTTATGGGTCATAGTATGGGTGGTGGAGCTTCTTTTTTAGCAGCTCAATTAAATCCAAATATTAAAACATTAGTTAATTTTGCGGCAGCAGAAACAAATCCTTCTGCTATTCAAGCTGCAGCAACTATTTCCATTCCTTCTTTGGTATTTTCCGGAGTTAATGATTGTGTAACACCATCTAATACGAATCAAATTCCTATGTATAATGGTTTAATTAGTAATTGTAAAACATTAATTAATATTATCGGAGGTAGTCATTGTCAAATGGCAAATAGTAATACTTTATGTAGTTTTGGTGAAGCAAGTTGTAGTCCGACTGCAACCATTAGTAGAAGTGCTCAACACACTAAAATTTTCAATTATTTGTTGCCATGGCTAGAGTTTCAATTGAAAGGAAATTGTTTTCAAGGAAATGCTTTTGATACTCAAATACTAGTAGATAATACTATTATATTCCAAAAAAACTGTATTCAATGTAATAATTTGAATTTGGATAATTTAAATGTCAATAATGAGATTAAAGTATCGCCCAATCCTGCAAAAGATTTTATAAATATTACAGGAGTAAATGGAATGAGGTATCAAATTAAAATTTATGATATTTCAGCTAAACTTATTTTAACAAAAGAATTTACGACTGAAACTACAATAGAAACATCAATTTTGTCAAAAGGAATATATACTTATTCTATTGAAAATAACAATCAAGAAAGTAGTGTTGGAAAATTTTGTAAAGGGTATTAAATTTAATTAATCCTTGTCATCTCAAATTTTTCTGGAGCATGAAGAACCATCGGGAATTGCTCAACTTTTACAGAGCTACTGTCTAAACCAAATCCTTTTTCTTCAGACAAACTCAGTTTTTTAAGGATGAAATAACTATTCATTACTATTTTTTCAAAGAAAGTCAAATCACTATCGTTGGATAAGAACTTTTCAGAAAGTACAAATTTGAAGTCACCAATGATGTTATTTTTGTTAAGAGATTCATATCGACTTGTAACATCAACTTCGCCATTTTGAACCATATCTCTAATTACTTCTTTGAACATTAAGTTGATTTTAGTTGGTTCTCTAAAACCCAAATTGAAATCTATTCGATACAAATCATCTTTAATAATTTCGGCAACTCGATATTCTCTTCTGTAAGGCTCACTTAAAATATTAACATGTATAAACCAATACATATCGGCACGTTTTGGTCTCTTTTGAAGTATAGAATACATCACTTTTTCCTCAATTTCATCGGTTCTAGTTGAGTTGGTCATATAAATCAAATGCGTGGCATATTTTGGAATAGACAAATCAACACTTAACTCTGCGAGTACTTTTTTATAACTATCTATTTTGACAATTTTAGTGTAGGCTTTGCTGATTTTTTTTGCCAAAAACCATATAGTCATAATGCCTATCAATAGGCAAGCTATGATTAAAGTTACGTAACCACCATGAGGGAATTTATCCAAATTGGCAATCAGAAAACTGATTTCTATTCCTAAGTACAAAGTGATTATAACTCCAATAATAACCCAGGAAATTCTTTTCATTATCAAATAATAATTCAGTAGAATCGTCGTCATTATCATGCAAAGTACGATTGCTAAACCATAGGCAGCTTCCATATTTCCTGATTCTTTAAAGTGAAGTACAATTCCAACACAACCAATAAACAAAAGCCAGTTTATAGATGGAATATATAATTGGCCTTTCAAATCGGTAGGATATTTTATTCTTACTTTTGGCCAAAAGTTTAATCTCATAGCTTCATTTATTAAGGTAAATGAACCACTAATTAATGCTTGGGAGGCAATAACCGCAGCCATTGTCGCTATAATAATTCCGATTGGCTGAAACCAACTTTCCATAATTAAGTAAAATGGATTGGCATTTTTTCCACCTAAATTCATCAAAGTATCACCTTTGTGTTTTATTAAATAAGCACCTTGGCCAAAGTAGTTTAGTACTAAAGTTGTTTTTACAAAAATCCAACTGATTCTAATATTTTTTCGACCACAGTGTCCCATGTCCGAATACAAAGCTTCCGCACCAGTTGTACATAAAAACACGAAACCTAATACGTAAAATCCATCAGGATGAATTTTTAATAAATGATAGGCATAATAGGGATTTAGTGCATGGAAAACTTGAAGGTTAGAGCTAATTTGTATAATGCCAAGAATCCCAAGCATGCTGAACCAAACAAGCATCATAGGTGCAAAAAATTTACCTACTAATTTGGTTCCAAATTGTTGTATGGTAAACAACACAAATAGAATTCCAATTACAATTGGAACGGTATTAATACTTGGATAAAAGGTTCTGATTCCTTCTACAGCAGATGATACAGAAATGGGAGGTGTAATAATTCCATCGGCCAAAAGTGCACTCCCTCCAATAATAGCAGGCACAATTAACCATTGAATTTTGGTTCTTTTTACTAAGGCATATAAGGCAAAAATTCCGCCTTCACCATGGTTGTCAGCACTTAAAGTGATAATAACATATTTTAAAGTAGTTTGTAATGTCAGTGTCCAAAAGATACAAGACAATCCACCTAAAATAATATCTTCATTTATAACGTGTTGTAAACCAACTATGGCTTTCATAACATACAATGGAGAAGTTCCTATATCGCCATAAATAATCCCTAAAGTAATAAGTAATCCTGCAACACTAAGTTTGCTGTGAAGTTGGTGATTATGGGAATTCATAAATAGTTATTAAAAAACGGATACAAATGTACTATATTTTTAAAATCAATTTCTTCTTTCCCGGTTTAATTTTTTTATTTACCCAATTTCCTGTCGCGGTATTGTTGCAATAATTTTCGATTGAAGTTTTCTTCCGCTTTTTTGAGTTTCAGAATTTTTATCGGAGAAATTACCCCTTTTAAACTGCCCACAAATTTCTTTTTTAACTGATATAATTCGTCTTCATTGCTTTCCATTTGATTTAATAATGCTGCCGCGTCTTTATCTGATAATTTATCAAAAGAATCATCATCCATTCTGTTAAAATAGCCTTTTAGCTTTTGCGTTTTAATTTCCTGTTGTTTGTCTTCAAATGCATTGAACAAGGGCCAAAATTTGGAAGCTTCATCCGGAGTCAATGACAATTCACTTGTTATGAAAGCTACTTTTAGGGATTTAATTTGCTCTTTCTTTTTGCGAATAAACGGACCATCTTGAGCAATAGCATTTAAGGAAATTAAAGCTATAATTAGTAAAAGTATTTTTGAGGTTTTCATAGTGTTAGTCTATTATGTATTGTTCTAAATTTGAGTTGGTTTTTAAAGCATCTTCGATGGCTGTATCTTCTATATTAAATTCAAGTTTAATATTATCTAAATCTTCTTGTTGTAATAAATTTACAATTTCTTCTTCAGAAATATTTGATTGATAGGCTATGTAATTCTCCAAAGTTGCAGAATCAATTTCTTCTTTTTGGGTTGAATATTTAGTATATATTGGAATAGACAGCATCAGAATAAGAATGGCTACCGCAGCATAGTGCCAAGTTTTACGATAACTAAAAATTGAAACAACCTTCGGTTCTTGCTCTGGTAACTGTGCTAAAATTTTCTCCGAGAATGTATCAAAATAGCTATCAGGTATTGTAAATCCTGAAGTTATTTTAGGGTCATTTTCTAAATTAAATTTTTTTATGTGCATTTGACAAATGTTTAGTTAAATGGTTTAATTCGTTTTTACAAATTCTTCAATTTTCTTAACAGCGTGATGATACGATGCTTTTAAAGCACCCACAGATGTTCCGAGAATCTCTGAAAGTTCTTCATATTTTAGTTCTTCGTAATATTTCATTTTGAAAACTAGTTGTTGTTTTTCGGGTAATAAGGCAACTGCTTTTTGCAGCTTTATTTGAATTTCATTACCATCAAAATAAGTATCCGCTTTTAGATTATCCACAATCTTGGTTTTCATGGCTTCACTAGTAGTTCCATTTCGTTTGGCTTTCTGATTGATAAAAGTAATAGCTTCATTAGTCGCAATCCGATACATCCAGGAAAACAATTTGCTTTCTCCTTTGAAATCTTTTAAATATTGAAATACCTTGACAAAAGTATTTTGCAAAACATCATCAGCATCATCGTGATTTAAAACAATATTTCGTATGTGATTATACAGCGGTCGTTGATAATCTAGCAAGAGTTTTTTAAACGCAATATTCTGCGTTTTTGGATTTAATAATTCTTGTATAAAATCCTTTTCGTCTTGCAAAGTTAAAATTTAGCTTGTTGGAATAAAGATAACAGAAAAGGTTTAATCGATTTATAATTAGGGAGTTTCCGATGAAGGTTTGGCCATGTCTGTAGATTCAACAACTGGTTCTGGTAACGATATCGCTTTTGGGAAAACCGGAATATAAATCTCCGTAATCCATTTAGAAGGTTGTTTGATATTATCAATTGTTTTGACATAAACTTCAGTGTAGTTTCCAGCAAAGTTTTCTTTTAAACCATTTTCGGCTATATACTTTTTGGCTTTTGACCATGCTTCTTTACTATGCGAATAATCACCTATTAAGGTAGTTTTTAAACAAGTAAAAGCTATAATTTCTCCTGAAACTACATCGCTTCCTTCGGAAATAGAAATTTGTTGTCTAACTGGAATACAAACTGAAATGGTCGCAAAATCATTGGCTACATCATATTTGTCGTAGTTAACAAATGGATTTCCTGCCATTGGAATTTTATTCTTTGTGAAAAAATGAACCATTTGTGCCATAATAATTTTGGTGTTTTTACTAACGCTTTTTATATGACAAGAAACAGTTTGTTTCAAACAAAAACCCAATGGTCTTTGCACAATTCCATTCACTTTAATCGAATAGGTTTTCATTTCGTAATTCAAGGTTTTATCTAGATTACGGAAGCTTTTTTCATAAATATCTCCTAAAACTGAGCTTATTCCTCCTTTAAAAAAAGCGGAGATTTTGGTCATAATATCCATTTTACCTTTACAATAAACGGTTACTTTAGTCCCTCCAATCGTATCTTTGAATTTCCATGAAATAGCAGCTTTTGTTCCGTTGAAGTTAATCTTTTGAGCAAGACTATCATTTTCTTTTACAAATACCGTTTTAATATCGCCATCATCGGAACCGCTTTCAAAAGCAAATTTTGCTCCAACACCAATAGTTTTTGCATCATAATCAAATTTGATGTCAGATTCTTTCTGCATCCACGAACCAAACGTCTCCCAATTTTTATAATCATTTATATAGTCAAAAACAGTACTTTTTTGTGTCTTTACAATACTACTCTTAGAAACCTCAAAGTCACCTTTTTGAGTGGCTAAATAAACTGTAGTTCCAAGTATGGATAAAAGTAAAAGTAAGAAAATATATTTTAAAATTCTCATGAATATATGTTTATAAAGTGCCACAAAGTTATGAATTTTATAGTACTAAAATTGATTATATTTGCATGCATTCTGATTTTAATAGATGAAAACAAAAAGTGAACTTCGTGGAATTTTATTTAGGCATTTAGACGGAATCGTAACTATTCCTTCTGCGTATTCTTTACACAAGAAAGGTGTTTTAGACTTTATACTGCAACAGCAAAAAGTATCGCTTTATGAACTAACTGAAAAGTTTAATGCTAACGAAGGATATCTTAATGTTGCCCTTCGAGTTCTAGCTTCTCAAGGTTGGCTTGTTCAAAATATAGACAACCAAAAGGATGAAATTACTTTTACAACAAATGATAAAAGTGAAACGGCTTTTTCATTGATTCCACTGTATAAAGAAGCTTTCAGTTTAATGCAGTTTTCAGAGCATTTTCATCCAAGAAAATTTGAAGTAGAACCTTTTGAAATGCTCAATGAATTGTTTTTAAAATACAAATCAAACTTTGGAATTCAGCCTGCCAAAGATGCTAAAATTAGAAATATTCAGGAACAGATTTTATATCATATAGAAGGGGTGTTAGTTGGGCCAACGATTGTAATGCTTGGTATGACCGGTATGTTTCATAAATATTTTATGGAAACTTCTTTCCGTCCGGAAGAATTTCATAAAAAACCGGAATGCTTCAAGGAAATACTCGATTTCCTATCACATTTAGATTGGTTTGTCAATAAAAATAATAATTACCAATTCACTGAAACAGGTTTGTTTTATGCTAAAAGAGCAGCTGCTTATGGCGTTACAGTTTCATATATTCCAACGCTAAGAAAAATGGACGAATTGCTTTTTGGCAATCCTTCTATACTAAGAAATATAGGCGAACATGAAGAAGAATTGCACGTTGATCGAAAAATGAATGTTTGGGGAAGCGGAGGTGCTCATGCCGAATACTTCAAAATTGTTGATCAAATCATCATCGAACTATTCAATCGTCCTATTTACGAACAACCTACCGGAATTCTTGATATGGGTTGTGGAAATGGTGCTTTTTTAGAACACATGTTTGATGTGATTGAACGCCAAACAGCCAGAGGCAGAATGCTAGACGAGCATCCTTTGTTTTTAGTCGGTGTCGATTACAATGAAGCGGCAATTAAAGTGACGAGAGCTAATTTAATCAAAGCGGATATTTGGGCCAAAGTAATTTGGGGCGACATTGGCAGGCCTCAATTATTAGCTGAGACACTTAAGGAAGATTACAAAATAGATTTAAAAGAATTGCTTAACGTAAGGACCTTTTTAGACCACAACCGAATTTGGGAAACGCCAACAGTTAAAACACCAACCAGAATAAGTACTTCAACAGGAGCTTTTGCAAATCGAGGCAAAAGAATAAGCAATGCGGAAGTGGAGGATAATTTATTGGAACACTTGAAAAAATGGTCACCATTTGTAGAAAAGTTTGGTTTATTATTAATAGAACTTCATACAATTGCTCCAGAATTGACAGCTAATAACCTTGGAAGAACAGCTGCTACAGCTTATGACGCAACACATGGTTTTTCCGATCAGTATATTGTTGAGATTGACGTATTGCATAAAATTGCCGAAGAGGCAGGTTTGTTTTCAGATACCAATGTGTTTACTAAATTTCCAAATTCGGATTTTGCAACGGTAAGTGTGAATCTGTTAAGAGGCTAACTTGTCATTCCCCTGAATGCATGAATTAATGCTTCATAGTCACTTTTATAATAAATAGTAGCGCTATAAAAAGCAAAAAAGCAATTAGTATTTTATAACTTCCTTTATATACTCGTTGATGAAGTGCCTTATCCTTGCCATAGGCAAAATAAGCAGCAATTACAAAACAAATAAAAAAGATAGCGGCGAAAGTCCATTGACCAGTTGTGAACATTTATTTCAAATTTTCAACAAATTTACTCAAATGTATTGGAAATTTGTAATTTGCATCAACAATAAATTCATGCCAAAATGCAAAAACAAATTAACGCAGTAAAAGAATTTCATACTTCATTCGGACTTGGTGTAAGTCGTGAAATGAAAGGCGATTTAGGTGAACAAAAAAACATGTTACGCTTTAACCTAATGAAAGAAGAAAACGAAGAATACCTTGAAGCTGTTCAGAATAATGATTTGATAGAAATAGCCGATGCGCTAGGGGATATGCTTTACATATTATGTGGAACCATTCTCGAGCATGGACTCCAATATAAAATCGAAGAAGTTTTTGACGAAATTCAACGCAGTAATATGAGCAAACTCGGTGAAGATGGAAATCCTATTTATCGTGAAGATGGCAAAGTAATGAAAGGACCAAATTATTTCAAACCTAGTTTTGAGGAGATATTAAGATAGTTGCTGTTTATTGCTTCGAATCTTCATTATATCGCAATATATGCCGTCTTAAAAAACCACCAAACATCAGTAAGGAAATCCCAATCACTAATCGGTATGGATATAATGGTGAAGTAGACTTGGTAAGCACTATAATAAGTAAAATTAAATTAGCTAAAGTAATAACTGACAAAAGAATCAAAACAACTTTTCTCATAAGGAATGATTTATAGATTGTTCAAAGTTCGTGAAAATTTCTCAACGCCAACCATAATACACAAAAAAAACTCCAGGTTTCCCTGAAGTTTAAATGTTCAATTCATTAACATATAATTTATCGACTCAAAACTAAACTTTAACAGTCCACCCAAAAGTATCTTCAGCTGTTTTATATTGAATTTTGGTAAGTTTATCTTTCAATTGTAGCGCAATCGAGTTTTCTATTTTTGGTAATTCATAATAGTGTTCTTGGTATTGAAAACCAACAATAGGGCTAACCACAGCTGCAGTTCCCGCACCAAAAATCTCTTTTAAACTTCCGTCTTTAGCACCAGCTATTAATTCTGAAACCAAAACCGAACGCTCTTCTACTTTAATACCGTCACGATGAGCTATATCAATTAAGCTCTTCCGCGTAACTCCATCTAGAATTCTCTCACTAGTAGGTGCTGTATATATAGTATCGTTAATTCTGAAAAACACATTCATTGTTCCAGCTTCTTCCAGTTTGGTGTGAGTGGCATCGTCTGTCCAAATTATTTGTTGGAATCCTTTTTCTTGTGCCAGTTTTTGCGGATAAAATTGGGCCGAATAATTTCCTGCTGCTTTCGCAGCACCAATACCTCCATTAGCAGCCCTACTGTAATGCTCGGCAATTATAACTTTTACCTCTCCGGAATAATAAGAACGAGCAGGCGAAAGGATAATCATAAATCGGTATTGTGTTGAGGGTTGTGCAATAACACCCGAACCAATCGCAATCATAAATGGTCTGATATACAATGTGTTTCCCAATCCTTTCTTTACCCAATCTCTTTCTAAATCTACTATGGTTTTTAAACCCCCAATAAAGATTTCTTCTGGAACTTCAGGCATAGCCATTCTTACAGCCGATTTGTTGAATCGATCCAAGTTTTGATCCGGTCTGAAAAGCCAAACATCGTTATTCTCGTCTTTATATGCTTTCATACCTTCAAAAATAGCTTGTGCATAGTGAAAGACTTTTGCCGATGGATCAATTAAAAAAGGTTCGTAAGGTTTAACAATTGGTTTTTGCCATTTACCTTCTTTGAAATCACAAATCAGCATATGGTCTGTAAATACATTTCCGAAGGCAAGGTTTTCAAAATCTACATCGTTTATTTTAGAGTATTTTGCTTTAACTATATCGATTTCGTTAGGGGTTTTTAACATCATTTAATAATAAATTTAATTCAGAAAAATATAAAATATTTGATAATCAAACTGTTATGTTTTGTTTTCTGAAAATTATAGTTGAGTTGTTAGTTTTTGTAAAACTAATAAAAATATGATTGTTTTTTACATCGAAAAAAAAAATGAAAACTATTCTAGAAATGACATTATTTTGACTATTTCGTGGATTGATTTTATAATAAATACTTAAAATATTTGTTAATTTAGTAATTGATTTTTATTAAACTACTTATATTCGCAACACAATAATAAACAACAACAATCATGAAAAAAATAAATCTTTTCCTAGTTATGCTTTTAGTATGTATTGGTACCACAATAATGGCTCAAAAAAAAGCCAAAACTTTTGATGGTAAAGACTACGCTTCTTTCGGAGATAAATTCAAAGTGACCAAAATTTATACAAAAAATGAAATGTTGAAAAAGTATAAAACACTAAAAAAAGGAGATACCATTACGGTACAATTTGAATCAAATATTAAAGCAGTTTGCAAAAAGAAAGGTTGTTGGATGAAAATGGAATTAGCAGGAGACAATGAATCATTTGTTAAATTTAGAGATTATAGTTTCTTCGTTCCGTTGAATGCTGATAATAGTCAAGCCATTATAAGCGGTAAAGCTTTTGTAGATGTAGAATCGGTTGAATCCTTACGTCATTATGCCAAAGATGGAGGAAAATCAGCTGCCGAGATTTCTAGAATCACTAAACCTGAAATAACGTATTCTTTTTTGGCAGATGGTGTTTACATAAAAAAATAGATACTAAAACGAAGTTCACTGAATTCCAATCATAATTTTTTTAGTGGAGTAAAAAAGTTCAGTATAAATGAAAAAAATAATTGCACTTGTATTTGTTTTTGGTTTTTTCTCTTGTCAAAAGAAAGTGGAAAAGATTGAAGAAAAGAAATGCTCATCAGGCAAAGAAAAAAAACTAGAAATGTATCAAATGTCTGAAATGGCAGCGTTTATGGAACAAATGTATGTAGACAATAAACGATTAAAAGATCGAATTCAAAACGGAGATACTATTGGAAAATTTCCAAAGTATTTTTTAAAAATCTATAAAGCTAAATTCACTGACGAAACAGATAACGATTTGTTTTTTAAGCAAAAAGCAAAAGAGTATATAGAGGCGCAACAGTTAATCTATAGCGAACCGAAAAATGTGAGAGAGAATTTTAATGCTGGAGTTGATGCATGTCTAAAGTGTCACGAAAATAAATGTAGCGGACCAGTTTCTAGAATCAAGAAATTGTATATAAAGTAATTTTGAAACACGAAATTATACAAACCAATGATGGTTCTACCACCATTCATTTACCAGAATGGAACGAAAGTTATCATTCAAAACACGGTGCTATTCAAGAAGCTTATCACGTATTCATAAAAAACGGGTTGTCACTTTTCAAAGTAAAGTCCATTGCTATTTTAGAAATTGGATTTGGTACTGGCTTAAATACTTTTATTACTTATTTAGAATCAAAAAAACATAATAAAATCATTGATTATGTTGGAGTAGAAGCTTATCCTCTGGCATTGGAGGAAGCTATGATTATGAACTACGCAAATCAAATTAATGCTAACGAAAGCATTGTTTTCAAACAAATGCACGAATGTCTATGGGAACAAAAAAATATGCTTTCTAAAAATTTTGTGTTAACCAAACGCAAGCAGTTTTTTCAGGATATTCAGGATGAATCAGCCTTTGATTTGATTTATTTTGATGCTTTTGGTTACAGAGTTCAACCAGAGCTTTGGTCAGAAGAAATTTTCGTAGCAATGTTTAAAGCTTTAAAATTAAATGGAATTTTAGTGACCTATGCATGTCGAACTTCTATAAAAAAAGCCATGTTTTCAGCAGGTTTTTCTGTAGAAAAATTATCTGGAGCACCAGGTAAAAGAGAGATGTTGCGTGCCACTAAAGCACTTTGAAGTTTTAACATTTCTAAAGTGTTAAATTTTTGTAAATTTAAATATGTAGAAAATTATATTTTTTAAATTTGATATTTCCAATCCCGTTCTTACCTAATTATATTAACTTAATAAAATAGTTATCTATGTCTAAATCAATGTTAGACCATACTAAAAATGTTTTGAAAAGAGTTAGTTTTGATATCTCCCTTTTCTGCAAAGAACTTGAAAAAGCATGTAAGGCTTTATTACCTTATGAGTTAGAAGAATTAGCATTATGGCTTTCGAAATTTATTAAAGAAAAACCAGAACTGCAACATTGCATTTTGCTCATTCATAATAAATAAAAACTAAAGGAACTTAAACGGTTCCTTTTTTTATTTAGGAGTTGGGAAAACTAATAACTTAATAGTTTCTTATTTACTATTTTATTCTAATACGATATTATCATGGGAAAATTTAATCAATTGGTTATTTTATTATGCAGCTGATAAACCTAAAATACAATAATGGCTTTATGAGTTATTAGATCAATATATTAAAGTAAGTTAAAACTTAAAAATAATATAAAAAAATGTACTTTAACGATTAAAATAGTGTTTTAACGATATTTTTTAGCATATTTTTTTGTTTGAGAACTTTTTATATTATACTTTTACTAAGCGTTCTTACAATAAGATAACCCCAAATCTTAACCAATATGCCTAGAATGATTTATGATTACACTAAATCTGTACTCGAAAGAGTTAGCTTCGATCCTGTTCTTTTTACAAAAGAATTAAAAAAGGCTATTAAAAATTTATTGCCTTATGAGGTTGAACAATTAAAAAAGTGGTTGCAATTCTTTACGAGTGAGCATCCCGAATTAAAACAATGTTTGTCTGTGGTTAGTTAGCAGAAAGAAAATAAGGAGTTTGTGCAAAAGCTCCTTATTTTTTTTGAAGTGGACTTATG
The DNA here is from genome assembly GCA_947478365.1 of Flavobacteriaceae bacterium. Classification (GTDB taxonomy): domain Bacteria; phylum Bacteroidota; class Bacteroidia; order Flavobacteriales; family Flavobacteriaceae; genus Flavobacterium. The sequence goes on from CANJWG010000005.1 coordinate 47,035, forward strand.
ATTTGTACATTCTGAAATACAATAGCACCTTTTACTACTCCGGCTATAGTACTTCTCAAGGCTTCTATAATATGAATTTTCAATTCGTTTTTCGGAAAAATTAAACTTACCTCTCTTGCTGGTTTAGGTTCTTTAAAATGACGTAATTTAAGCTGGTCTTTTTCTTTTAAATCTAAAGTGTGTAAATAAGGTAGCAGCGTTGTTCCCAATCCTTCATCTGCCAGTTTTATAAGGGTTTCAAAACTTCCGCTTTCAATTTGAAAATGAGATTTTTCGTTCGCAGCTGTATTCTTGCATAAATTTAAAATACCATCTCTAAAACAATGACCATCTTGAAGTAAAAGTATCTCATCTATATTCAAATCATCAATTTCAATTTCTTGTTTTTGAAATGAACTGTGACCTTCTGGTATATATGCAACAAAAGGTTCGAAATATAAAACAATTTCTTTTATTTTTTCTTCTTCTAATGGTGTTGCGGCAATAGCTGCATCTAAATGACCGTTATTTAGTTTTAAAATGATTTCATCCGTGTTTAATTCCTCAATAATGAGTTTTACTTTTGGATATTTTTTAATAAAATTATTTAGAAACATTGGTAACAATGTCGGCATTATTGTTGGGATTATTCCCAAACGAAATTCACCACCAATAAACCCTTTTTGTTGGTCAACTATATCCTGAATCCTATCCGCTTCGTTTACAATGTTCTTGGATTGATTGACAATTTTCTGTCCAATTTCTGTGAGTTGAATTGGTTTCTTGGTTCGGTCAAAAATTTGTATGCCCAGTTCTTCTTCAATTTTCTGAATTTGCATACTCAAAGTGGGTTGGGTTACAAAACATTTTTCCGCTGCAAGAGTAAAATTCTTATGTTCGGCAACAGCCAACACATATTTTAATTGTGTAATTGTCATTAAATAGTATATTTTGATACAAATATAAAACCTATAAGTTTAATTTATAGTTAATGAGTGTTAAAAATATTGTAATACGTTTTCAAACCTGTTATGAATGTTTATCTTTACGATGTGAAATCAATCTCAAAGCTATTATTAATTGTATTTATCTCTTTTCTTTCAATACCAACTTTGGTTACTTTGATCGAGAAAAATAAAGATATATCTATATTTTATAGTTTTGCTGAAGAAGAAATTAATAAGCAAATTAAAGGGGTTAAAGCCGAAGTAAAGCATCACTTCGATTATATTTTTTTGGATTTACAAATCGAGAACAATATTGTTATCATCTCTGAAAATTTATCTCGATATGATAATGTTGCATCAGAAATCTTCTCACCTCCGCCAGATTTTAGCTAAGTAAAATTTTGAGCCATCTATCTTTTGATGGAAATATTTTTATTGAACTAAATTTTAGGTATGACAAAAAAAATCAATCTTTTTGATAACCTTAAATCTGATTTTGCATCAGGTTTAGTCGTTTTCTTAGTAGCTCTCCCTCTATGTTTAGGAATTGCTTTGGCTTCCGGTGCGCCATTATTTGCCGGCATTATTTCAGGAGTTGTTGGAGGAATTATTGTTGGTTATTTAAGTCAATCGAATATTAGTGTTTCGGGTCCAGCTGCGGGTTTAACCGCCATAGTCTTAACCGCCATAAGCGATCTAGGATCTTATAATGCTTTTCTGTTGGCGGGTTTAATTGCTGGAGTAATTCAATTAGTGTTTGGTCTTATTAAAGCTGGAAGTATTTCTAATTATTTTCCAACCAATGTTATCGAAGGAATGCTTGCAGGTATTGGAGTTATTATTTTTCTTAAACAGATTCCACACGCATTTGGTTATGACCCTGATCACGAAGGTGATTTTGGTTTTTTTCAACCCGATGGGCAAAACACTTTTTCCGAAATATTTAATACGTTAAATCATGTGCAGCCTGGTTCTATAATTATTACATTGGTTTCGCTAACTGTTTTAATTGCGTGGACAAAAGTTAAATTTTTAAAAGATTTAAAATTGATTCCTGCTGCTTTGATTGCAGTTGTAATTGGTATTCTATTAAATGAATTATTTATTAAAACCGGAACTAGTTTAGCTATCGGAAGTCAGCATTTAGTGGCATTGCCGGTACCAACATCATTTGAAGAATTTGCCAATATTTTTGTTGCTCCAGATTTTTCAGCAATTACGAACAGTAAAGTTTGGATTGCGGGCATTACTATTGCTGTTGTAGCTTCGATAGAAACACTATTGTGTATAGAAGCATCCGATAGAATGGATGTTCAAAAAAGATATACAGATACCAATGTGGAACTTAAAGCACAAGGTATTGGAAATATTATCAGTTCATTGCTTGGCGGTTTACCAATGACATCTGTTGTTGTGAGGACTTCAGCTAATAATAATGCCGGTGCCAAGTCGAAAATGTCGGCTATTATTCATGGTGTTTTGCTGTTAGTTAGTGTTTTGACAATTCCAATGTTTTTGAATAAAATCCCGTTAGCCACTTTGGCGGCTATTTTATTATTGATTGGTTATAAATTGGCAAATCCAAAAATAATTAAGCATTTCTGGGATAAAGGAAAATATCAATTTGTTCCTTTCATCGCAACCTTTGTTGGAGTTGTTTTTACAGATTTATTGAAAGGTGTCGCATTGGGCATTGTAATCAGTATTATTTTTGTTTTGAAAGGAAATCTAAAACGAGCGTATAATTTCAGAAAAGAAGAATATGCAGATGGTGATGTCATTCATATTGATTTGGCCCAAGAAGTTTCGTTCTTAAACAAGGCCGCAATTAAATCAACACTGATGTCTATTCCCGGGAATTCAAGGGTTATTATTAATGCACATGATACCGTTTATATTGCACATGATATTTTAGATTTGTTTCGCGAGTTTAAGACTACCAGAGCCAAAGATGAAAATATTAAAGTAAAACTAAAAGGTTTTAAAAACGCCTATCAGCTTGAGAATAGTATAGAAACTCCTAATAAGGTTACCATTGAACATTATTATGATGTAATGAAAAGAAAAACCGTTAAGAGAGAAATTATTGATGAGAATTTTAATGATTAAAAATATAGTTTAAATCTAAATTGTAATTCCTTACTTTTATAATCGAATAGTAAAAGTGTTTTTTACGATTTAAAAACAATAATAAACAATGAGTGATTTTTATAAAAAAATATTAGACAACAATAAGGAATGGGTTGAAAGAACATTGGAAAAAGATCCAAATTATTTCAAAGATTTAGCTAAAGGTCAAACACCTCCATTATTGTGGATAGGTTGTTCGGACAGTCGTGTTCCAGCAAATGAAATTATCGGCGCCAAGCCAGGTGAAGTTTTTGTTCACAGAAACATTGCCAATATGGTTGTTCATTCTGATATGAATATGTTAAGCGTTCTGGATTATGCAGTAAATGTTTTAAAAGTAAAGCACGTAATTGTTTGCGGGCATTATGGTTGTGGTGGGGTAAAAGCTGCTATGGGAAATGATTCTATTGGAATTATTGACAACTGGATACGACACATTAAAGATGTATACCGTTTGCATGAACAATATTTAGATTCTATAATCAATGAAGATAATCGTTTCAATGCTTTCGTTGAAATAAATGCCAAAGAGCAAGTTTTTGATTTGGCCAAAACATCTATAGTTCAAGGAGCATGGCGAAATGGACAGGAGCTTACTTTACATGGTTGGGTTTATGGATTGAATTCAGGATATGTAACCGATTTAAAAGTCAACATTAGTTCCAATAAAGATTTGGACGAAGTTTATCAACTTAAGTTTTAAAAAACAAAATCGCCTCCGGGCGATTTTTAATTATTACTCTCTTTCTTCGTTTTCATTAAAAGCTGAAGGTAATAACTTTGGAATGAATTTTATCAGAATTGGTAATAGTAAACTTCCACCTGGCAATAGAAAGATGGTTAATGATGGAACCGTTTTACATATGTCAAGTAATTGTGTTTTTACTTTTTTCTTTTCTTCTTTATCCAATTCTTTTCGAGTGGATTTAGCCAAAAGCTGCATCAATTCTTTGCTCTGCGATAATTCTTTAATAAACCTTTTTTTGTTTCTATTAATTAATACAATTACATTATCTGTTGTTTGCTCGTAGAAGTTTTTTACTGGGTTTGAATTATTAAAATAAGGAATTTCGTTTTTGTATTTTACAATGAAATTATTTATAAAAACAATACTTTCGGTAATAAATAATTCTTTGACCACTAGTTTTTCTCCTAGTTTATAAAGAAAATAACGTTCTTCATTTTCAACTTTCTCATCGCTCCACAAACTGATTCCAGCTAAATCAACCATATAGAATTTCTCTAAATCGTTGGTCAGATAACTTAAATCCAAGTCTTCTATGGTTAAAATTTTGGTATTGGAAAACTTATTGTAGCGAACAGAAGATTCAAAAAGTTTTAATAGTAAATCGTCATGAACAGAAATACCGGTTTTAGATTTCAGCGAAAGCGATATAATGCTAATGACAACATCTTCAATTTTATTGAAATATTTCTCAGGAAGAGAACCTTTTTCTAAGTATTTTTTAAATGCTAACACATCTACAAAAAGCAATGCATTTGTAATGACATGAGAGAAGTTTTTGCTAAACAAATCTTCGTTAGTCTGGACCCTATCGTGTATTATTTTTTCTAGTTTGCTTGAGTCGGAACTACTCGGAAGCATTTTCTGCAAAGGATTGAATCCTTTGGGAGTTAGTAAATTGTAAAAAGCAA